>CAZYQJ010000837.1:0-2485 GCA_964649925.1 uncultured Litorilinea sp. | reverse complement strand
GACTACCGGACGGGGATGCCCGAAGAACGGCTGCGCGAAAAGATGGGGTTGAGCAAGATTTCGTGGCGTGAGACGCGCGAAAAGATCTATCGCCTGACAGGGGGCTAGTTCTGGATGTTTTGAATGGCGGGCAGCAGGGCGCGGAAGGTGCTGCGATATTGGAGCGTCGTATCGAGATAGTCGCCGCTCCACCCGCCGATTAGATAGACGCTGCCTTCATGAAAGACTGCGCCAAAGTGACGCCACTCCCCGCTGATCGGTGATTCCAATACGGTCCACTGGCTGGTCAACGGGTCAAACCGTTCATGATCGGTGATGGCATGCGTCCAGCCGCCACCCAACGCCAGCATCGCCATGCCGTCATAGACGAGGGTGACGCCGCTGCGTGGGGCCGCCAGGGGGGGGAGACGCCGCCAGATGTTGAAGCGCACGGCATAGGCAGCGGCATCGTCTAGCTCCCGCTTGCCGTCATACCCGCCCACCACAACGATCTCCCCTTCTACCACCGTTGCCCCCAAAAAGGCCGCCGCGACAGGCAGCCTGGTGACGGTTGTCCAGTCGGACGCGGCGGCTGTCTCCAGATCGGCCATAGGGAGTTGCCAAATCTCGTCACGCATGGCCGTACCATCCCAGCCGCCGATCAAATAGATCGAATCTCCGTGGCTCACCAGTGACGCCCCTGCCAGCGGGACCGGCAGCACCCCGCCGCGCTGCCATGCATCCCCCTCCGGGTCAAGCAGATAGAGCTGATCGCTGACTGTGACCTCCAGCCCATCTTCGCCGCCCAAGGCGCTGCCGCCAGCGACGACGATGCGGTCACCGGCAACGGTAGCCGCGGCGTTCGCCAGCGGTTCGGGCAGTGTGGGGCCGGGGCGCCACTGTTGTTGGCGCAAGTCAAAGACCTCCACCAAATCCAATGTCTGCCCGTCCGCACCCTCACCGCCCAGCGCATAAACCTGCTGGCCCATCTGCGCCACGGCAAGACGGCTGCGCGCGGTGAGCATCGCCGGGAGGGTTGACCAGCGGGGCAGGACTTCCAGGGCAGGTTTGCCAACCAGGGTCTGACCGCTGTCACTCAGCAGCCCCACCGGCGACTTGGCGCGGCCCAACATATTGGGCAGCAACAGCGCGAACAGGCAGACCAATAGCCCGCCCGCCAGTATCCCCCACTGCCAGAACTGTGGCTGCCCTGGCCGGTCCGCCAGCGGTTCCGGGTCTGGTGGCGGCGCTTCCGGCTCGCGCGCTGTCGATACTCCTGGCACAGTCAACCAGCCGCGCCGCAGCAGCACCATCGAGGCTTCCGTGCGGCTGCTCACCTGGAGTTTTTCAAAGACGTTACGCAGGTGAACCTTGACCGTCTGCGGGCTGATGACCAGTTCGCGTGCGATCTCGCTGTTGGTTGCGCCCGTCACCAGCAGGCGCGAGACTTCCATCTCGCGCTCGCTTAGCGGGTTTTCCTCCGGCGGGCCGGGTGACCCGGCGGGCGGCTGCGGGCTGTTTGAATCGGTTTGACGCTTATCCGCAGACATAAACAGACCCAAAGGGTGATTTACCAGTTATCCAGTCAGCGCCAGCGCGGCCAGCCGCCACTCGGCGAGGGCCAGCGTCTCGGCGCGGCGTGTGGGGTCGATCCCTGCAGCGCGCAGCGCGGCGGTCACTTGCGCTTTGGGGCGTGCCAGCCCTGCGCTCAGGCTGTTGGCAAGCTGCTTGCGCTTCTGGCTAAACCCGGCGCGCACCACGCGGAAAAATCGATCTACCGGCACATCGTGTACCACCGGTTGCGCGTAGACATCAAGGCGCAGCAGGGCGCTGTCCACGTTGGGCGGCGGATAAAACGCCCCGGCAGGCACGCGTTGCACAATGCGCGGGGCCGCATAGAACTGGACACTCACGGCCAGCAGCGACATCTCGCCGGGTCGGGCACAGATGCGTTCGGCCACTTCCTTTTGCACCATCAGCACGGCCAGCGCAGGCCGCACATTCGCCTCTAGCAGATGGCGCATCACCGCGCTGGTGATGTAATAGGGCAGATTCGCCACCACCTTATAGTGCTGCGCCGTGATGGGCGCGCCGTCCAGCGCATCGGGCCGGGCAGGCGTGACCAGGTCAGCCGGGTGGAGTTCGAGAATGTCGCCGTGGACAATCTGCACGTTGGGCCGGTCTGTCAGACGGCTACGTAACAACTCGATCAGACGGTCGTCGAGTTCCACGGCCACGACAGAACCGGCCTGAGCCGCCAACCGTTCGGTCAACGTACCCAGGCCGGGGCCGATTTCCAGGACAGTGTCGTCAGGGGTCAGATCCGCCGCGGCCACAATCCGGTCCAAATGTGCGGCATCCACCAGGAAATTCTGCCCCAGTGCTCGTTTGGGGTCGATCTGGTAGCGCCGGACGAGATCCATCACCCGCGCCACTTGGGGCACATTTGGATCCGGCGTTTGTTCGCTACTCATCCTCCAGCTTCAAGACCGACATAAAGGCTTCC
>CAZYQJ010000836.1:0-2488 GCA_964649925.1 uncultured Litorilinea sp. | reverse complement strand
ATCCTCGGTAGCTCAATCGGCAGAGCATCCGGCTGTTAACCGGAGTGTTGTTGGTTCGAGTCCAACCCGAGGAGCCTCATACAAGATATAGGAAAGCGAAACCCTCTGGCCTACTCATGCAGTGCCAGAGGGTTTCTGTTTGTTAAACGTACCGCCGCTCTTGCGTCACTTGTGGGCCAGGTCGAGTATGGGCGAGCCCTGGCCGTTCCGCCCGTGCGGCATAAACTGCATGGTGTACAGCCCCGCATAGGTACCATTGATTGCTATCAGGTCGTCGTGCGTGCCCTGCTCAGCGATCCCACTGCCGTCGAGCACGACGATCCGCTGCGCGTTGCGGATGGTCGATAGACGGTGGGCGATGACCAGCGTCGTGCGGTTGTCGGTCAGCTTCTCCAGCGATTCTTGAACCGCCTTTTCACTCTCATTGTCCAGCGCGCTGGTCGCTTCGTCCAGGATCAGAATGGGCGGATCCTTGAGAAAGACGCGCGCGATGCTCAACCGCTGCTTCTGCCCGCCCGACAGTTTGATCCCGCGCTGACCGATATCCGTGTCATACCCGTTGGGCAGTTTCATGATGAACTCATGGGCATTCGCCTGTTTGGCCGCCTCGACGATCTCCGCCATCGTCGCATCCAGCTTGCCATAACGGATATTGTCCGCCACCGTTCCCGCAAACAGGTAGACATCCTGCTGGACAATGCCGATGTTGCGGCGGAGTGAATGCAGCCGAACCCGCCGGATATCCGTGCCGTCGATCTGGATCTCCCCCTCGTCTACATCATAGAAACGCGGGATCAAGGAACAGATCGTCGTCTTGCCCACGCCCGACGACCCCACCAACGCCACGTATTCTCCGGCCTTGATCTCCAGCGTAATGTTCTTCAGCACATAGTCGTGGTCCTCTTTATACTTAAAGCTCACCCCGCGAAAGGCGATATGGCCCCGCACATCCGCCAGGTCAACCGCGTCCAGCGCGTCCTGGATGTCCGGCTGTATCTCCAGCACATCCATAAAGCGATGAAAACCGGTAATCCCCTCCTGATAGAGCCGGGCGAAATTGACCGCTCGCTGGATCGGGTCGATGAGGATGCCCACATACAACAGATAGGTCAGCACATCGGCCAGGTCTAGCGACGCGTTCACAATGCCCACCCCGCCAAAGATGATCACGGCGATGGTGATGAGTTGGGTGAACGTAATCAACCCCGACGAAAAATAGGCCTCGCTCTTATAGCCCTCCTTGCGGCTTTCGAGAAAGCGGCGGTTTTCGCGGGCAAACTTCTCCCTCTCCACCGATTCGTTGGTAAACGACTTGACCACGCGGATGCCCGCCAGCGTGTCCTCCACCTGGGCGTTGATATCCCCGATGCGATCCTTGCTCTTCAGCAGGGCCGCGTTCATTCTCTTGCTGAAGTAAAAGCTATAGACGGCCATGATGGGCAGGAAGAGAAAGGCAATCAGGGTCAATTCGACGTTGATGTTGATCAGGATGATGAACGCGCCGACAAACTTCAAGACGGAAATGACAAAATCCTCCAGGCCGTGATGGTACAACTCGGACAGCCAGAAGACATCGTTCGTGATCCGCGTCATCAACTGGCCGGTTTTCTGCTCGTCATAAAAGCCAAACGACAGCGTCTGATAGTGATCAAATAGCTCAGTACGCATATCGCTTTCCATCATGGCCCCCATGGAATGCCCGCGGTAGTCGACGAAAAATTCGCATGCCGCGTGCACAGCCACCAGCGCAAGCATCGCCGCGCCCATCCAATAGATGTCGTCGAGCCGATCGGGGGTCGGGTTCACTTCGATCAGGTTTTTGATGATGTATCTGGTGAACAATGGCAGGATCAGCGTGACGCTTGCGACGACCAAAGCGCAGGCGAGGTCCGCCAACACCAGCCCTAGATAGGGTTTGTAATAGGATAAGAATTTCTTGCTTCGTGGACTTATCCACGTCTTCCCGATAGTTTTCACGGGATTGATCATGGTCATACTCCGAGCCTTCTCCGGTTTGGTAGGGTGGAGCCCAAACGTGTACTCCCTCAAAACAAAACAGCCACGGGGGCGCTTACCCGTGACTGTTTTAGACACAAAAAAGAAAGGTCACAGGCAAGCCGGAGCTATCCCGTGACCTGATCTCGCCGCCCCAGAAGGCGCACCGCGCGGCGTTGGCCGCATGCCTGCGCTATCCAGGAACAAAAAAGGTCACAGGGCAAACACGCCTGTGACCAGAGTCTCTTGAGAGGTACAAAGCCGTGAGGCTTTAGCGGTCCATAAACGAGGATGCGCAGAGACAATGGCATCGCGTGACGCCCTGTAGACGGGATAGTCGTTTCGCCGTCATCTACACACCCTCCTTTCTGTAAAAAGTGAATCAAAGCCCGATAAGAATAGCGCCATCGTAGCAAGGGTTGGCTTCATTGTCAAGATACGCTGTTCCAAAGAACTCGGCCTAGACCTGCGACAGCATGCCTGACTATCCGTG
>CAZYQJ010000835.1:0-2489 GCA_964649925.1 uncultured Litorilinea sp. | reverse complement strand
GATTACTGCTGGCGCTGATCGGCCCGTTGTTCTCCTCGAACTGGATATCACCCTCCACCTCGACACCGGTGACAGTGGCCGCGCCGCCCTGCTTAATCTGTACCGACCCTCCCACCGTGGCGTTGTCGACCGTCACACTGGCTGCGCCTTCCGCCTGGATGTTCCCATCCACCTGCACACCGGAAGCCTGCAACGTCGCACCTGTGCCCACAATGATATTGCCTTCGGCGGCAGTGCCGTTGAGGGTGCAGGTTGCGTTATCAGGCACCTGGATATTATCCTTCGTCTCCGCGCCGACGCTACCGGTACACGTATAGTCGTCGGCGAGCGCCACCGAAGGCGTAAGCCCCATGATAGTAGATATAGCCAGCAAGGCCATTATCAGACCCACAACCCTGGTTAGAGACAGTTGGTTGATTTCCTTAAGTTGGATTCTCTGCATCGTGTTAGCGTGTTCCTTTTCGTGATATTCGCGATCATCCCGACAGCCGGTGCGTCCCGCATACGTGTGGGGGCGCGGGATCGATCCTATCCCGTCTCGCCGCATGACTCCGTAAGCCCGCGTATCAGCCCGCCTAAACTTGGTCTACGCTGCACTTTGGCGTAACATAAACCGTCATCCTTGACCATACGACCACTCAAGTGGAGAGCCATGAGCCTGAGCCACATCATCGAAGTCAATGCGCTGGAAAAGGAATATCACGCACCCGGCGGTCAAACCGTCCATGCACTGCGCGGCATTGACCTTGCCATCCGCCGCGGCGAGATCTACGCCATCCTTGGCCCCAATGGGGCAGGCAAGTCTACCCTGCTCTCCATCCTCACCACGCTGCTGCGGCCCACGCGCGGGCATGCCACGGTCGCAGGCTTCGACGTCGCTGCACAGCCCGACGAAGTGCGCCGTCACATCGGGGTCACCTTTCAGGAAGTCGTGCTGGATCAGGACTTGACCGGCCGCCAGGTCTTGGATTTTCACGGGCGGCTGTACGGCCAGCCGCGCCACGAACGCCAGGCGCGCATCACCGACCTGGCCGCGCTGGTCGAACTCTCCGACGTGTTGGATCGCCCCGCGTCCGGCTATTCGGGCGGCATGAAGCGCCGCCTGGAGTTGGCGCGCGGCCTCATGACCCGGCCCGATATCCTCTTTCTCGACGAGCCGACCCAGGGACTCGACCCTCACAACCGCGCCGGGATCTGGCGCTATATCCGCCAACTGCGCGATGAGCAAGGCCTTACCCTCTTGCTCACGACCCACTACATGGAAGAGGCCGAAGCCCTGGCCGACCGTGTGGGCATCGTGGATCAGGGCCGTCTGATGGTCGAAGGTACACCCGCCGACCTGGTGGGCGGCTTGGGTGCAGATGTAATCGCGCTGCGCGGCACAGGCGATGCAGAGCGCTTGAGCGATCAACTGCAAACGCTAGCCTATATCGTCAAGGTGCAGCACCATCCCGCCGCTGAGGATGCCGGCACAGCCCAGGTTCAAATCGGCGTGGATTCCGGCGAACAGCGGTTGGTCCCTGTCCTCGATGTAGCCGCCAAGGCGGGGTTTCGCATCCACTCGGTGACGGTGCAGCGTCCGAGTCTGGGCGACGTCTTTCTCGAATACACCGGGCACGCCCTGCGCGACGATTAGCCGCCCACGCGCCCAAACTCCCGCACAAAACAAAGGGAGCGGATGATCCGCCCCCCTTGATTGCGTGTAGGTTTTAATGGTCAACGGCTTGACCTAGCTGCCGTCGCCATTCCGTTGGTCCACCCGGCTAAAGACCGCTACCACGTTTTGCCCCCCAAACCCAAAGGCGTTGACCAGCGCATACCGGCCATCCACCTTCTGCGCGACGTTCCCCACAATCGGAATATCGATCTCCGGGTCGGGGGTGTAGTTGATCGTCGGCGGGACAATGCCGTCACGCAGCGAAAGCACCGCGGCCACAGCCGATTGCGCACCCGCCGCGCCCAACCCATGGCCGATCATGCTCTTGATGCTGGTGATCTTCATGTCATAGACATGTTCGCCAAAGACCCGTTTCAACGCCTTGGCCTCTCCCGCATCGTTGAGCGTCGTGCCTGTGCCGTGGGCAAAGACCACGTCGATCTGCTCAGGCCGCAGATGGGTGCTCTTGAGCGCGCCGCTCAAGGCGCGAGCCGCGCCGTCGCCCTCTGGGTCTGGTGCAGTGACATGGTAGGCGTCCGCCGTGAGCCGCCCGCCCAATACCTCACCATAGATTTTTGCGCCCCGGCGCTGCGCATGTTCCTCAGTCTCCAAGATCAGCGCGCAAGCCCCTTCGCCGGTGACAAACCCATCACGGTCCACCGAAAAAGGGCGGCAGGCGTGTTCAGGGTCGTCGGTGCGGCTGGACAGCGGCCCCATGCGGCCAAACGCGGACATCGTCAGCATTGAAATTGCCGACTCTGCCCCCCCGGCGATGATCACATCCGCCTCGCCGCGCTGCAGGAAATGATACCCCTCGATGATCGAGTAGTGA
>CAZYQJ010000834.1:0-2500 GCA_964649925.1 uncultured Litorilinea sp. | reverse complement strand
TTGCCGTCGAGTTTGGGGAAAGCCGGGGGGCTGGGGCGAAGGCTGCATGCCCAACTCACCGGGCGGCTCAAGTATTCTTCGCCTGACAGGAGGGCGGTATCAGACGGCAGGGCGAGCCGGTAAACATCTTCAATGGTAGCAGAGTTTTTGTACATGATGCACAAGGTCTAAGTCAGAATAGGCGGATACTATATTGGCGCAGCGGGTCCATTCGCCAGAAAAGGGGGTGATCCGGTGTGAATACCCGCTGCCAGTACAGGGTGCATCCGGAATTTGGGCAGATTGTACAAAAAGACTGCGCTCAGCGCAAGAATCGGGGCCCAAAAAAGAGGGCGAAGGGTCTACTTTCCCTTGCCCTATTGGAGAATTTGTTCAAAAGCGTGGTGAATCGGATGCCTGATCAGGTGGCGGGCGTCTCCCATGCCGCCATGGCCGCGCCGCAAGTGCCGCCCCAACCGGCACAGAGTAGGGTGAAGCTTGTGCCAATGGTATAGGGGTTCTGACCGATGACCGTCACGGAGATCAGAAACAGGACGACGCCGATGATGAACCCAAGGATGCTCCCGAGAAAGAGCCTGCCGATGGACTGATTTCTACTCAGCGCGCCGACCAGGATGGGCCAGAGCAGCCAGCCTAACACCAACAGGATAAAGCTGAGGATGCCGCCGACGATTGGCCGCCAGTCCGAGCCTAGGCGACCCGTTGCCAGTTGGTATCCCAATACTGGCCCTGCGCCGATCAGCAGGAAGGCAAGGATATACAGGACAAGGATCTCTGCCTGGAAGAGCAGTGCGGTCGCAACCGCGATCACAGCGGTGATGAGACCAGCATAGAGCGAAGCCATCCAGGGATTGGTTGTGGGCCGGGTGGCGGTCATAACAGTCAGAGACAGCATGGCGGTTTTCTCCAGATCAGAGTTGGACAAGACAAGGTTGGCTGATGATGGCGATTCGTTAGTTTAATCTATCATGAAGCAGCCTCATCGGGCAACTCCTCCCATTCATCCACCAGCCAGGCGCCTACCTGGATATAGAGCCGCGGCTGGTGGTGTTGGGCCAGGACCAAGACCAGGGCTTCGTCGTCGTCCACGGCGACCTCTTCCAGCCACAGCCCGTCGCGGAGCAGGGGGTTGATCAGGGCTTCCACGGCAGCCTGGCCGAGGATCGGATCGTCGTCGAGGCTGGGGTAGCAGAAGGTGCTGTATAACTCAAAGTAGACGCCACCCTGGAGATAGAGGTCGAGGTCAACCCCTGCGGGGCTGTCCTCTGTGCCAGGCAGTTCTGCCAGTGCGTCGGCCAGCGCATCTTCCCAGACGGCGGCGAAGACAATCTGCTGGCCTTCCAACTCGGCCAGGTCATCGTATTGTTCATCGTCCACGCGCGAAAACGGGCCTTCGGTGTCGTCAGGTGGTGGCGTGCGAACGGGCATTATCCCTCCGCTTGTTCTCCATCGGGCAGGTCACGGTCGGGGCCGGTGACGATCATGCGTGTGGGGATAAAGGTGGGCTGTTCAAAGAACTGGCCTCCGGCCCAGAAATGACTGAACCGGACGGGCAGCCCGCGGTCGATAAAGAGATTCGGCCCTTCCATCAAGTGAAAATGGAGGTGCGGGCCGGGCGACTGCCCGCTGCTGCCGACGCGGCCAATGCGTGTGCCGCGACGAATGACCTGCCCTTCATTGACTTCGAGGCTGGCCTGCTGAAGATGGCCGAAGTAGCTGAATTCCCCGTTGGCATGGCTGATGGCGACGGCATTGCCCAGAAAACGGCGCGGGTCGTCACGGAACATACGCGGGTCGGGCGCGCTGCCGGGGGTCATGTCGGGCATGTCATAACAGACATAGGCCACCTTGCCGCCCGCGGTGGCGTAGACGGGCTGGCCCCAACTGTAGTGATCCTCCAGCGTGAGGCCATCCCCGCGGAAAAAGCGGTTGTCCGGCCCCAATTTCACAAAGTCTACGGCATAGGTCTGGCTGTAGACCTCCTGTTTGTGATGGTCGCTCCAGTCCGATGCCTGGATAGCCCACCAGACGCCCGCCAGCGGAAAGTGAATGTCGGTCTGTTGGGCGGGAAAGGTCACGGGGATTTGCAGCACAGCCTGGGCGTTTGCCTCCTGATTCTGCACCTTGGCGACGGTGGTGACCTCGACCATCGTCAACAATTCATAGCCTTGGGTGATGAACTGGAGGGCGCGCAATGCCAGCCCCGTTTGAGGCGGAATGGTCAGGTTGGGCTCGCGCGTGTGCTGTTGGATCATGCGCGCCGGCCAACGCTGTTCAAAGAGCAGTTGATGTCCGGCATAGCCCTTAATGACCAGCCCGGAGAGCGTCATCGGCCTGCCATAGGCCGTGATGCCCAGGTCAAACGCCACTTCTTGAACCGGGCCATTGTGCGGGAAGGGCAGCCGGTCATAGCGCGCGCCGAGCAGACGCTGCGGGCGGCTTTCCAGACGGATGTGGGCTTTGGCTTGATCCGCGTTGGGCTGTTCGGTACGCGGGGAGG
>CAZYQJ010000833.1:0-2507 GCA_964649925.1 uncultured Litorilinea sp. | reverse complement strand
TTGACCCTCTGCGCCGCGCCTGGATCATCCCTGGTGGAGACTATGACATCCTAGCCGCGGCGTCCTCGCGCGATATCCGGCTGCGTGCGCGCCTGCACCTGGATGCCGTCCACCTGCCGCCCCCGGTGCTGGACAGCTACACGACGATCCGCGAATGGATGAAACATCCCGTTGGGCAGGAGACACTTGCGCCGCTGGTAGACTCGCAGTTACGCCTGCGCACCGGCGGCGCGCCCCCGGATGAGGTGTCGGCGCGCATGTTGGAAGGCTTTGTGCTGGATATGCCGCTGATGAAACTGGTGGCGCGCGGGCTCATGTCACGGCATGACATGGATCAGTTGATTGCCGCCGCATCCGATCCACAGGCCGCTGTGTCAAGCACTTGATCTGGGCACAATCCCCTGCACGGACAAATAGTCCCTTGCCGCTAAGACTGATCAGTTAACCCTGCTGGGAGCGGGCTGAATACACAACCCGCTCCCCCCGCAGATGACGCTGGCCTCTCCCACAGCGCAGCAGGCTCGCGTTAGCGCGCTGGGATGTTCACATAGACGCTTACCGTGGTACCGGAGCGCACGGGCAGATCGAACGGCTGGCTCACAGCGAGGATCCCTGTCTCTCCGACATAGAAGAAACGCCCACCCCCTTGATCGATGACGGGGCCGCCTGGGGCATAGATCGCCCAGCGGAAAGGCCTTTTGCCGAAGTCCTTCTCGTTCACCCACCAGCGGATCTCTCCGTGGCTGACTGCGCCCTGCCAGCTTGTCACGTCGTGCCAGCGGCCTTGCGCATCCTGCCACTGCACGACAGTCCAGTACGGTTGGTCGTCAGGTGTTACCCGCAGATAGATCTGCGCCACTGCGGTCGCAGGCGTCGGTTCGTCTCTCTCGGGCGGCTCCGTGGAGGGGCGCGGCGGCAATACGGCCTCAGCGCTGGGCGAGGTGAGCAGGCTCAGTCCACCCATCGCCAACAGACAGACAAGCACCAAGCTAACAAATGGCCATAGGCGATAGTTCGATTGCATTCTACTGCTCCGTTTCTTGATCAATACGCGGCGGCAGCGTGTATCGCGGCCCGTCCCCCAGATCACCGGCAGTCGCGGCCTGACCGGGGGTGCTGAGCAGCGGCAAGAAGACCTGTTCCTGCGCGGCGGCAGCCACTGCCGGGACAGGCCCCGCGACATTGTTATAGGCCGCGCCTGCGGCTTCATGCGTCTCCAGCACGCCGCCATAGGTGGTATCTGCGTTGGCCGAATCCACCTGGACATAGACAGGTGTCCCGACCGGCAGCGATCCGGAGAATTGGCTGAGATCAGGCCAGTAAAGCGCGTCGTTCACGGTCAACGTGATCACTTCGCCCGGATCCATAGGCAGCACGTCACCGTCCACCCCCCAGACCAGCCCTTCATCGGAAAGGTGGTTCCAGATCTGGTTAGGCTGCGTAGGCGGCTCGCTTGGATCGATATACAGGTCTACCCAAAAACCCTGATTCGCTGGCACAGGCACAACACCCTGATTTTCAATGACAACACGGACGTCATCCTCAGTAGCGACCATTTCTTGGACCACCAGATCCGGCTGCGCCTGAGATACGCCGCTGACCACAACCGATACCTCGGCTTTGCGGACAAATGGATCGGTAGGCAAGGGGTCAGGGGCGATCAGCGTACCGGTGTCAGGGAAGTTAAAGATCGCTTCTCCCGGTATCTGCATGCCCGACTCATTGGTAACCGTGAGGTCGAATGTATAGGTGCCGTCTTCGGTGTAGTTGGAGTAGACATTGCTGTAGATCCCGTCGTTGGCAATCGAATCCGCATGGGCATCGTCGCCATCGTCAAACAGAGCAATGGGAACGCTGCTCCCATCTGGCCGTATGACCGTGCCTTCAATTCTTGCGCCAATCACAGGGACGTGATATCGCGGAAGCGCCTGCACCACGATGGGCTCTGGCGCCACATATTGGTCCTTCGTCGTCGACACAGCGAAATGAACGACATTGCTGTCTGCCAGGGCCTCCGCCACATACGATACCGCTTGTGGCGCGGTGACGGCTTCGACGGCCAGCCGCCATTCCCCCGCAGCCGGATTGGCGACCATGTACATCTCAGTCTGCTCTTGTTGGATAAACTCAATGTCGGGATCCGTGTTCGCAGTCGCAGGATCGACCCGCGAACCGTCGGGCCGGATGAGCGTCAAATCAAGGTCGGGGGCCGCTCCCTCCCACACGACGGCAAAAACAGCTTGGGTTGTGGTGGGATCGATCAAGGCAGGCGTCTCTTGCACTTCGGCTGCAGCAATCTGTCGCGGTGCAGATGCGACGGCTCCCCCACCGCGCACCTCTAGGGCCAGGCGGATAAAGTCGACGATCATGTTGAACGGGGTGAGGGGCCGGAAGTAATTCCCTCCCGTCTCTGAGGCGATTCGTTTCATGAGCTCCTCATCAACATCATCGCCGATCCCTATCGTAAAGACCGGAACCCGCTCATTCCGGAGTGCAGGGATCACGTC
>CAZYQJ010000832.1:0-2509 GCA_964649925.1 uncultured Litorilinea sp. | reverse complement strand
CGCAATCGGGATGGCGTTCGCCAATCCCTGCTCCAGCTTCTGCGCGCCCGGCTCGATTGCGCCGCGGGCGATGGCGGCCACGGTCGAGACATAGTCGTTGATGATCGCCAGGATGTCGCGCAGGTATTCGATGGCGGACTGGACTGCCTTGAAGAAGGCGATGAAGCTGTTGATCACCGGCATGATGCCCGTCGGGTCGAGCAGGCTCAGGAGCCACTGGATCGCCCGGTTGATGATGCGCTCCATGATCCACTCTTGCGCCTTCGCCAGCACCATATCCCACAGGCCGCTGATTTGCGACTCGATATATTCCCAGATCGCGGCCACGCCCCGCTCCTGCACATCGCGCACAAAGTTCCAGATGCCGATCAGACGGTCAATCGCGCCGCGGATGCGGTCTACCGTTTCCTGGCCGATGCGCTCCGCCAGCTTCTGCCAGATACGCTCCATGCTGATGCCCAACACCTGGAGCACAAAGTCCAGCACGGACTGCAGCGAGAGGTCGGCGGGCGGTTCGATGCCCGCGTCACGCAGCCCGCGGAAGAGCCAATCCGCCAGGCCGCCGATCAGGTGAGTCAGGATGTTGCTGAAGAAGTTGGCGAAGCCCTGCTTGACGGCTGCCAGCAGATTGAGCAGGAAGCCCACCGGGTCATTTCTGATGTCCTCAATCGCCTGCACCACATGGCCGATAATGCTGCCGATGAGGTCGCTGGGGAAGTTCATCAGCTGCAGGATGAGCATGAACATTTCGCGCAGCACGACGCTGATAAAGCTGAAGAGCCGCGAGATCGGCTCGCCAAACTGGTCGCGGATGCGTGTGAACGCGCCGATTGGGTCGATGAGATCCTCAATGCTCAGGCTGTCCCAGATGCCGAGGAAGAGGCCAGTGACAAACTCCCAACTGATACCCAGCGATGCCATCGCCCCTTCGATGCGTGCGGCGGTTTGGGCGATGGTCCCGGTTTCAGCCAGTTGGGCATAGATGGCGTTGCCGCCCGGCAGCAGCGTGATAAAGCCGCGGATGATGTTCTCTGGAGTCGGCGGTACAGGCTCGTTGGTAAAGGGATTTCTGCCAATGATCACTGTGATGAGATGGAAGCCGGGCACCTCATGGGCAAAGTCGCTCAGCCAACTCAGCAGCGAGTTTTTGATTAACTCCAGGACCTTGAGCGCCACCGTGGACGCAAAATCCCAAACCTGCTGCAGGAAGCCAAACACCTGACCGGCCAGGCTCTGCAGGTTGGCCATCAGATTGGGCAGGTTTTCAGGCTGGATGGCCTCCCAAGCCGCGCTGAACAACTGGCTCAGCTGCGCCAGCAGCCCCAGGAAGATGGCAACCTGCGTGTCCAGCCAGTCGGCGGTCTCCTGCAGCGTGCCTTTCTCTTTCATCTGAGCGACTTCTTGCTCCTTGCCGATGAGCAGCAGGAAGTCCTCCAGGATTTCGACCGTACTGGCCTCTACGCTCTCCCCGCGCAGCGGGTCGTAATGGATGACCTTCTTGATCAGGTCCCAGGCTTTGTTTTCCGCCAGCAGCCCCTCGGCCACGCCGATGGCGGCCTCCTTGATCATGTCGATGATGTGGCCGACGAGTGACTCGGCAAAGCCAATCACATCGTTATACAGCCCGCCAAAGTGCCGCTTCAGGACACCGAGGTTGTAATCAAACGGATCGAGACGGACAAAGTCCATCTCTTCGTAGGCCTCTTCGATGGTACGTTCGAGCCGTGAAAGTGAGAGGTCGAAGCGGTCTAGCTCCCCTTGCACCCAGGCAAAGGCATCCTGGATGATGCCCAACTCATTCAGTTTGTCGAAGATGACCGTGCCGAAGGGGACTAGCCCCATCAGCCCTTCAAGCAGGTTGATCGGCGTCCGCGCGACATCCGTACCCAGCAAGGGGTTGTAGCCGATGATGACGGTGAAGAGCGTATAGCCAGGGACGTAGCGGGCGTACTCGTCTAGCTCCTCCGCAATGAAGGCCGGAAGCCGCTGAACGTCGTGCGGGGTAGACGATATGTCCGGCTTGCGCTGAACCGGGGCAGCGCCCTGCTGTACGACATGTGTGGCTTCATGCGCCATCAGGCGTACGTTGTTGGGGGATTCGCGCGCGCCGAGAAAGATATGGTTGCGGTGGGTGAAGGCACGCGCGCCCAGGCTGCTTGTCGCCTGGCTGGCACGGGCGCTTGCATGGACGCGCGCACCGCTCAGGTCAGCACCGACATGCGGCTCAATCCGCTGGCGCACGTTGCGCGGGATGGGTTGGCCCGCGCCGGGATGGCGGATCGTCGCCGCGGTGGTGGGCGAGACGTGCGGCGCACCATTCCCCAATCGCTGGATCGATTCCTCGTCTTCCGGCGCGGCCTGGCGTTGGACCGGCTCTTCCTCCTCTTGCGCCACTTCGCGCTGGACTGGTTCCTCCTCCTCAGCGGCCATCTGCCGTTGGATCGGTTCCTCGTCTTCCGCCATTTGACGTTGGGCGGTCCCGCTCAACGCGCCGGGCGTGAGGCGCGAG
>CAZYQJ010000831.1:0-2510 GCA_964649925.1 uncultured Litorilinea sp. | reverse complement strand
CATCCTGGCTGCGATACATCTACCCAAACCCGCCGTCCCCGGCCAGCACCAGGTTGGGGTTTTGCGGGTCGACAGCGACACCGGCCACCGAGGTGTTCGGCAGCATCCCTTCGCCCGATCCTGTCCAGGTCAGGCCGCCGTCGGTCGTGCGGTAGATGTTGATCACGTCGGGCGCGTTATAGGTTCCCGCCAGCACGACGTCGGGTTGGCCGGGCATCACCGCCAGGCTGATCGGCGTATTGCGTGTGGGAACCACACCCTGGGCCAAGACCAGCACAGGCATCCACCAGGCGGCGACCAGCCCGATTACGGTCAGGATCAACAGGGGTAATCTTAAAGAGGGTATGAGTCGCTGAAAGCAGCGCAGCAGGATCGCAGTCACAAGTTACGCGGTGAACGAGGCAACGAATGGCACAAATCAACCTGCACAAATTCCGCCACGCGCGGCGCGTGGCCAAGGGCTTTCACTTAATAAGACGATGGGCGCACCCCAAAGGACACGCCGTTTTCGCTCGATTCCGATGCCTTTTTACAGCCATCTTTACAAAACAAACGTCAAGGGGTAGGCAAAGTTCCCCCCCTTGACGTTGCACAGCAACCAAACAACGGTACCGATTAGAGCATCATCGCCAGCAGTTGGCTGGAGGCATCGTTGGCCCATTCGATCACATTCGGCGGGTACAGCCCGATCCAGATCGTCGCACCCACGCAGAGCAGCAGGATCACCTGCACCGATACCGGCACGGCGACACGGGCCGGGCCAATATATGCCCCTTCCGGCGCAAAGAACATATGGCGCACCACGTTCAAATAGTAGAACGCGGCGATGCCCGCATTGACCAGCCCGATGCCCGCCAGCCAGAAATACTGGTGCTGCACAGCCGCGCCAAAGACATAGAACTTACCAACAAAGCCGCCAGTGAGCGGAATCCCGGTCAGGCTCAACAGGAAGATAAACATCGCCCATGCCAGCCCCGGCGACCGCTGCACCAGCCTGGAGAAGGCCGATAGTTCATGCGAACCGCTCTCCTCTTCCACAGCCAGGACGACCAGGAACGCGCCGATGTTGGTGAAGATATAGGCGAACAGGTAGAGCAGCAACCCGTTGAGGCCATTCATGCCCAGCACTGAAATATCGGCGGTGCTGCTAGAGACGACCGCGGTCAGACCCATCAACACATACCCGGCCTGCGCCACAGAGCTATAGGCCAACATGCGCTTGACGCTGGTCTGGCGCAGCGCCATCAGGTTGCCCACCGACATGGTCAGGATGCTCAGGCCGGAGAGTACAGGAACCCAATCCACCTGATAAGCGCCCAACGCCACGATCAGCACCCGCGCCATGACCGCAAACCCCACCGACTTGGACGCCGTGGACAGATAGGCCGTAATCGGCGTGGGCGCGCCGTCGTAGATGTCCGGCGCCCACTGGTGGAAAGGCGCAATGCTCGCCTTAAAGCCAAAGCCCACCAGAGCCAGCAGCGAGGCAGGCAGGATGATCGCGGACACTTCGGGGGTATTGATTAACGCCTCGCCAATTCCGCGCAAGTCCAGCGAACCGGAAGCCCCATAGAGCAAACTCATGCCGTAGAGCATCAGGGCCGAAGCGACGGATCCATAGAGGAAGTACTTTACCCCAGCCTCAGCGCTGCGCCGGTCCTCACGCAGAAAACCGGTCAGGATATAGCTGGTGATCGACAAGAACTCGATCCCCAAGAAGAGCAGCAGCAGGTTGTTGGCGCTGACCGACACGCTCATCGCCAGCGTCACACACAGGTACAAGCCCCAGAACTCACCATGACCGTTGGTGATGCGCCGGTTCATGTAGCTGCCCCCGCCGATGGCCACCAGCGTCATCCCGGTATAGATCAGGATCTTCAGGAACGTGGCAAACGGGTCCACATCCATCATGCTGAGCGCCACATAGGGTTCCATGCCCAGTTGCAGGATCACCCCTATCAGCGCGGCGACCAGGAACAGGACGGTCACAGCCATAAAGCCGCTGCCCCGCTCCCGTTCCCTGCCCTGGGCCATATCCAAAAACAGGATCAGGAGGCCGCCAATCAGCAGGATGATCTCCGGCAGGATGCCGCCCAGTGCGCCAAAACCGAACTCGTTCAAGGTCAGCCCCCTTGCTTACAAAAGCCCCTGGATGTACTGCAGCAAATTCGTGGCAAAGCCGTTGAAATAGACCAGCACCAGCGTCGGATAGATACCTATCGCCACCATCGCCAGGATCAGCGGCCACAGGGTCACCTTTTCGAACACGGCCATATCGGTGGGGCCATCCGAGTCCACGCCGTCCACGGTGGTCCAGTGGTGAATCTTGGCCGGGTCATACGACCCCAGGAACAGGTTCTGGATGATGCGCCACAGGATATAAACCGCGGTCAAGACAATGCCGATCACGCCAAACGCCGCCCAGTAGGGAACCAGTGCAAAGGCCCCTCGGAAGGTGAAGAACTCGGCCCAGAACCCGGCCAACCCTGGCAGCCCCAAACTGGCAAACC
>CAZYQJ010000830.1:0-2512 GCA_964649925.1 uncultured Litorilinea sp. | reverse complement strand
ACGACTGGGCGGCGAAGTACTACCAGATCACGCCGCAGCCTGGCTGTCCCTACCTCGAAATGGCGGTGGACGGCGCGCCTGGGGCGAAACTGGGCATCAACTTCATGGCTGCCAAGACCACCTCGCCCACGCAGGTGCTGCGTTCGGCCTGGATCGGCGAGGATTACGTTCGCACCTTTGCCGCGGACGGCGTCCACAACCGGCTGGTGACGGTGGTCAACAGCTTTGGGAACAACTACAACTACACGGTCAACGCCATATGCGTCACGCCTGCGCTCAACATCCTGGAGCCGCGGCAGGTCAACCCGGCGTTTGTCGGCGCGCCCGATGCGCCGATTGCCTTCCTGGCGCGCTGGAGTGTGAAGAGCGGCGCGGCTGGGGTGCGTGGGCTGGTGGAGAGCCAGTTCAGCTTTGATGTGAGCGGCGATGCGGCCACTGTCGCCCCTGGTTCGTTCCAGGCTGTGGGCGACGAGTATTGGGCAGTGTTGATCCCGCCGAACAAGCCGAACGGCACGACCTTTGCCGACCTGGAGATCTGTCTGGACGGGAGCATCTGCGACACTGAGACAAATGCGCTGCTCTATGTAGACCCCGGCAACAGCGACATCGCCCTGGTCTTTGATGCCAGCAATTCCATGAACATCGAAGACACCATCGGCGAGGGGAAGCGGGTGGACAATGCCAAAAAAGCAGGCTCGGTGATCGCTGACTTGCTGCGCGCCGGTGACCGTATCCTGGTGACCGACTTCTCGGCCTTCAACAACCCGCCAGGGTGTGGTACGGCAGGCCAGGGCTACAACTGCCCGCTCGATATCCGGCTGCTGAAGCCGCGCGCCGATGTGGGCGACCCGCCCGCGGGGGCCATTGCCGACACCAAGGCGAAGATCAGCTTGATCTCCGGGCGTGAGTGGACGCCGATTGGCCCGGCCATCGACGACGCCATGCTCAAACTGCTGGCGCTGCCCAGCAATACCAACCCCAAGCACATCTTCCTCCTGAGCGACGGCGAGGAGAATGTCAAACCGTTCTACGGCGACATTCAACAGAGCGTGATTGATTCGGGCGTGGTGGTCAACACCATTGGCTTTGGGCCGGAATCGCCGGGCAACCTGCTGGCGCAGATCGCCAGTGACACAGGCGGCGTCTACCGTCCGGTGCCAACTACGCCGTCGGGTGCGAGCGCTGCATCGGTCGAGGTCGCGCCATACTTACCCGGCCAGTTGCGGCTGGCGGAGGTCTATGACTACTTTGACACGGTTGCCGAGGATGCAAGCCGCGTGGTGCAGCAGGAGTTCCTCAACCAGACCTATAGTCGCTGCGGCTCGGCAAATGACTATGGCTACGTCGACGCGCAGGTGAGCGAGAAGACCAATCTGCTGCGTTTTGTCGCCGCTGGTAAGCAGGCGGACGGCGCGCTGGGCCTTGACCGTCGCGTGCAGGTCTTACAGCCGGGCGCGGATCCGGGCAAAGGGTGGATCGACATCAGCCCGCCGCAATCGGCTCCCCCCATCCCTGCGAATTGGGATATCCGCAACGACCCATATCAGGATGTCTTGCTGGTTCCCGAACCCATGGCCGGGCTGTGGCGCTTCCGCACTTGCTATTTCTTCGGCGATGACATTCAGAACCGGGCGGATTACATGATGTCCGTCTCTCTGCAGAGCGATATCCGGCTGCATGGGCGCATTGTGGGGCTGTCTGCGAACCAAGGGCAGGCGGGTGATCATGCGACGATTTTGGGCTACCTGCTTGGCCGTGACGGGCTGCTGCCTGCTTCAAGCATGGAGGCTCGTGTCGAGCATCCCAATGGCGTGACCACACTGCCAATGTTCGACGACGGTCAGCACAATGACGGTTCGGCAGGGGACGGCGTCTATGGTGCGCTCTTCCACCAGACCTACCTGGGCGGCGGCTATGATGTCCGGATTCGGGCGCAGTTCAACGACCCGAACCCGCCCAACGCGATGCTGCAGCGTGAATGGTACGGCGGCTTCTGGATCAAGGGGCCGCGCCCAGACTCGACTGGCGACCAAGACCCAGAGGACACCGACGGCGACCGGATGCCGGACGATTGGGAGATCCGCTGCAAGCTCAACCCCAATGATCCCAACGACGCCAGGGGTGATCTGGACAATGATGGCCTGACCAACCTGGAAGAACTGCGCTACGGCACGTCGCCCTGCGACCCTGACACCGATAATGGCGGTGAAAGTGACGGGTCGGAGGTGAGGAATCAGCGCAATCCGCTCCACCCGGATGACGACCATGTGGTCGAATTGGGCAAGTGGCATGTGCGCCCGATGAACGGCTTCATCCTGGTGGACTGGACAAAGCCGCTCTCCTACACCAACATGATCCTGTGGATTTCGACCGACCCCGGTCAGTTGGGCCAGAAGCACGATATGGGCACGGGCAACGACCTGGGCAGATTCCAGGTGGATGGGCTGCAGAATGATATGACCTACTATGTGCGGCTGCAGGGCCAGGTGGTCGAAGGCGGCAATACCACGGA
>CAZYQJ010000829.1:0-2515 GCA_964649925.1 uncultured Litorilinea sp. | reverse complement strand
GTTGAACGGGAATTTGCCGTCAAAGGCCAGCGGGTTGACGTAGAAGAATAGGTCACCCGTCAACGCCACCCCGGCGAGAAAGCCGGTGTAGACGGTGCGCTCCAGCACATCCAGATACTTCGCATCGCCGTGCAGCAGGAACATGCGATGATTCCAGAGGGCGTTGGCAATGGCGGCGCAGGTTTCGGCGTAGGCAGTGCGGTTGGGGAGTTCGTAGTCCTCGCCAAAGGCCTCCCCCTTATGACGCGCGCCGATGCCGCCGGTGATGTAGAGCTTGCGCCCCACCACGTTTTCCCAGATGGCGTCAATCGCCGTGATGTATTCCGCGGTATCGGTCAGCGCGGCGACATCAGCCATGCCGCTGTACATGTAGACGGCGCGCACCGCATGGCCCACTGCCTCTTTTTGATCCACCACGGGCAGGTGGTCTTGCATATAACCGGGGTTGTCGTGGTTGGCATAGAGTTCTCGCCCGTGGGCGTGGCCGCGCTCGTCCAGGAAGAACTTGGCGAGGCGCAGATAGCGGTCATCGCCGGTGACGTGGTAGAGCTTGACCAGCCCGATCTCGATCTCCTGGTGACCGGGCACATCATGACGTTTGCCGGGGCCAAAGACGCTGTCCACCAGGTCGGCGTTCTTGATCGCCACGTCGAGCAGGGCGCGTTTGCCGGTGCTGTGATAGTGGGCGACCGCGGCTTCATAGAGGTGGCCCACGTTGTACAACTCATGGTTGACGCGCAAGTTGGACCAGCGGCTTTTGCCCTCGCGGTCGTCGGGCAGTTGGTCCACGGTGCCGTTGCGTTCGGCAATGGTGCGCGCCGTGTAGAGGTAGCCGTCGGGCTCCTGGGCAGCGGCGATCTTGGCGATCAGGTCGTCCAGATAACGGTCAAGCGTCGGGTCGGGGTGTAGGCGGAGCGAGTAGGCCGCGCCTTCGATGATCTTATAGACATCGGAGTCGTTATAGAAGATGCCTTCGTGCGCGCCGGGCAGCCAACCCGCGGCCTTCTCGAAATTGCTGATGCGCCCGGTCTCTTCGCACTTTTTGAAGTCATAGGGGATGGTGACAGTGCGGTTTGTCTCCAGCCGTGGAGACCAGAAGTCGCTCTGGATCTTCACGGCGGTGAAGGGAACCGGGCTGACCTGATAGGTCACATGGGTGGTCATAGCGGCGCGGTTCTAGGCCGGGCTGGTCTGGGCGGACTGGCGCAGAGTCTTCAGCCCGGCGGCTGCGCCAGAAAGGATAAAGCCGATATCGCTGCCCGCGGTGATGAACTGGAAGCCCATCTTCGCCCGGTTGACGCCATCTTCGACGGAACGACCGGCAATACCGGGGATTGTGCCGGTGTTGCGACAGGCTTCAATGACCTTCTCCAGGGCGCGGGCGTGTTCTTCGCGCCTGTCCATTTCGCTTGGGTGAAAGCCCATTGAGAGCGACAGGTCGGATGGGCCGACCCAGCAGCCGTCCACGCCGGGGGTCGCCATAATGGCCTCAACGTTGTCGAGAGCTTGCTTGGTTTCGATCTGCACGGCGACAAAGAGTTCTTTGTCGATCCATTCGGCGTAGTCGTCGCCCAGGACGCGGGCGCGGCCCCACCCCCAGGAACGGTCGCCGGTGGGAGGGAAGCGGCAAGCGCGCGCCGCTGCCTCGGCGTCTTCCGGGGTGTTGACCATCGGGATCACAATGCCCATCATGCCGTCGTCAAGCAGGCGGCCAATCAGGGTATAGTCATTACGGGCCACGCGCGCCATGGGGATGGCCTTACTCGAAGACATGGCGATCAAAGCGGCTACGGTGGAGTCGTCGCCCCAGGATGCATGTTGCCGGTCGAGCAGCAGGAAGTCGATGCCGCAGTTGGCAAGGATTTCGGCGCTGAGGGGGGATGCCAGGCCGAGGGAGTAGCCAAAGGCGGGTTTTCCTTCGAGCATCATCTGTTTGGCGGTATTTACACGCATTCAAAATGCTCCAGACTAGTGGGCAGGCGGATGGAAAAGAGGTTCTTGCTATGCACAATTATGCCACACCATTGAGGGAAAGCTCTTGGGCGCGGTGACAACTGACAAAGTGGCCGGGGGTGATCTCCTCTAGCGGGGGTGTTTCGGACTTGCAGCGGTCCACCGCATAGCGGCAGCGCGGGTGGAAATAGCAGCCGGAGGGGGGATTGGCCGGGTCCGCGACTTCGCCTTCGAGCAGGATGCGCTGCGAGCGGAAGCGCGGGTTGGGCTTGGGCACGGCGGAGAGCAGCGCTTCGGTGTACGGGTGGCGCGGCTGGTTAAAGAGTTCCTCGGTGGGTGCGACTTCGACCAGTTTGCCCACATACATCACCGCGACGCGGTGGCTGACGTGCTTGACCACGCTCAGGTCGTGGGCGACAAAGAGGAAGGAGACGCCCAGTTCATCCTGCAATTCGAGCAGCAGGTTGACGATCTGGGCCTGGACCGAGACATCCAACGCCGACACCGGCTCATCCGCTACGATCAGATTGGGGTTGAGCGCCAGGGCGCGGGCGATGCCGAT
>CAZYQJ010000828.1:0-2519 GCA_964649925.1 uncultured Litorilinea sp. | reverse complement strand
AGCCTATGACGTGGCGGATGTCGTCTCGCTCGACCTGACCGAGATCAACTATCTTGGCTATTACACCGGCATCACCTTTGAAGTCCTCACCCATCACCTCGGTTTTGCCTTGGGCAGTGGGGGTCGTTATGACAACCTCATCGCCACCTTTGGCCCGCGGCAGCCAGCCGTAGGCGTTGCCCTGGGCATAGACCGGATCCTGCTGGCGCGCGCGACACAAGACCAGGCATCCCTGGCGACACAGCCCGTTGGGCCTGACCTGCTCGTCGCCACCGCCAACGATCCCGCCTGTTTCCGCATCGTCGAAAGCTGGCGGCAGACCGGGCTACGGGTCGCTATCAGCCTCCTGCCCGGCGATCACCAGACGGTTGTCGACGCTGCACAGCAGGCGGGCGCCCGCCTGGCCCTCTCCTGGGACGGCACGGGCTTCGACATCAGCGACCCATCCAACCCCACGGCAACGCCCACCCGGCTCCCCGCAGCGTCCAGCAGCGAGGTAATCGATCTGCTGGCCCGCCGCGCACCTGCCGTCATCAGGCGAGAAACGGTAACCAGATGAGAGAGGCCACAATGTCCTGCCCGCCGCGCAGCCTGGTCATGGCACTGGCCAAAGGCCGCTTGACCGATGAGGCCCTGGCCTATCTGGAACGCGCGGGCCTTCCACTGCCTGCCGGTGATCCAGGTCGCAAACTCATTCTGGAGAGCGCCGACGGCTCCATGCGCTTTATCATGGCGAAGCCCGGCGATGTGCCCACCTATGTCGAATATGGCGCGGCGGACCTCGGCATCTGCGGGCTGGACGTGCTGCGCGAGAGCAGGCGCGATGTCTACGAACCCCTGCTCTTGCCCTTCGGCTACTGCCGGTTGAGCCTGGCCGGTCCCACCATGCGCGCCGATACCCCGCTGCGTTATGAGAGCCAGCCGCGCGTCGCCACCAGCTTTCCCAACCTCACCGCAGAATTCTTCCGTCAGCGTGGTGTCAACGCCGAAATCATCAACCTCAAAGGGTCTGTCGAACTGGCCCCGCTGGTCGGACTGGCAGACCTGATCGTGGACCTGGTCGAAACGGGCAGCACCCTGCGCGCCAACGGGCTGGCCGAATTCCGCACCATCCTCGAAAGCCAGGCTGTCCTGGTCGCCAACCGCGCCGCCTATCGCCTACATTCCGACGCCATGCAGCGCATCATTGCCAGCCTGCGCCAGGCAGCACAACAGCCACTCGAAGCAACGACCCCATCATGACTGAGATCGTAGAATCGTCCGTAATCCCCGGCGTCAAACTAGTCAAGTTCCGACGCTTCGCCGATGCCCGCGGCGAGTTCATGGAGACATTCCGTAAGGAATGGTTCCCCGAACGCTCCTGGGAAATCGTCCAATGTAACCGCAGCGTCAGCGCCCCCGGCGTCTTGCGCGGGCTTCACTTCCATCACCACCAGGTAGACTACTGGCAACTGGCGCAAGGCTCCATCCGTGTCGGACTGGCCGACCTGCGCCGCCAGTCGCCCGCCTATCGCCAGGTCCAAACCATTGACCTCGATGCCGACGACCCGATGGGACTCCTGATCCCCGTCGGCGTGGCCCATGGCTTCCTGGCGCGTACCGAGGCCATTCTGCTTTACCTGGTCGACAACTACTATGACGGCAGCGACGAATATGGCGTCGCTTGGAACGACCCAGACCTGGCAATCGCCTGGGGGATAGATGCCCCGCGCCTCTCCGACAGAGATCGCAACAACCCCCCGCTGGCCGCCATACAACCCGATAAGCTGCCCTAGACCCGGCCATCACGCCATGCACCACATGACTTCGCAACACGACAAGGACATCCACTTATGACCGACCCCATCCGAATTGGCGTCATCGGCGGCACTGGTGTCTATCAGATCGAAGCGCTTGCCGATATCGAAGAAATCTCACTGGATACCCCTTTTGGCGCGCCCTCTGATGCCTACATCGTGGGCACGCTCAACGGCCAGCGCGTTGCCTTTCTGGCCCGTCACGGTCGCGGCCACCGCATCAGCCCCAGCCGCCTGAATCACCGGGCCAATATCTACGGCTTCAAACAACTGGGCGTTGAATACCTGATCGGCGTCAGCGCATGCGGCAGCCTCCAGGAACATATCCACCCCGGCGATATCGTCATCCCGGATCAACTCTTTGACCGGACCGTGCACCGCGCCCTCTCGTTCTTTGATGACCCGCAAGTGGGCACCGACGGGCTGGTTATCCACGTCGGCATGGCCGAACCTTTCTGCCCCTATCTCAGCCAGATCTGCTATGACGCGGTGCGCGCCACGGGCGCGACGGCCCACCAGGGCGGCAGTTTTGTCACCATCGAAGGGCCGCGCTTCTCCACCAAGGCTGAGAGTAAAGTCTTCCGCAGTTGGGGCATGGACATCATCGGCATGACCACGACCCCCGAAGCGCAGCTGGCGCGCGAAGCCGAAATGAGCTATGCCGTCATGGCGCATGTCACCGACTACGACGTGTGGCACACGAGCGAAGAAGCCGTCACCGTC
>CAZYQJ010000827.1:0-2521 GCA_964649925.1 uncultured Litorilinea sp. | reverse complement strand
CCGCCTGCGCGCCCCCGCGTTCCAGCGCGGCGACGATATCCGCCTGGCGTGACGCCGGGAACACCAATTCATAGCCAGGCAGGTCGTAGTGCGGCTGCACCACCACCTGCAGGTCGCCCTGCGTCAGCACGGCATCCGCACCGGCCCCGCTGGCCTCCACCCCCAGCCCGGCCAGGGCGTTGGATGCCTGCGGCCCGGTCAGCCGCAGCCGTTTCACCTCCTCGCTGATATCGGCGACCTTGACCTTATCCATAAAAAAGATCTGGCCGCGCAGATGGCGGGAGAGCGTCTGTGTTTGCCCCGGTGCGGGCAGCAGGATCAGGTCATCGTGCCGGTTGACCACGGTAAAGACAAAGCGGATGCGCGCCGTGGGGCTGGTCAGCACAGTGATGAGCGAGTGGCCGGGCTGCAGTGCATTGATGTTGTTGGTCGTCATACGGTGCAAGAAGTCGCTGCGGTCTACATCGCTCAATTGTAGCACACCCGCATCCGGGCGCGGCAACCATGCCGCGCCTTCTGCCAACGTTGCATACACCGCCGGGTCGGCGGTTTGGACGGTACTCTCTGACATGAGGTTTCCTCCTTCCTCTGTCTGCTACGCCCCCAGTGTACCACAATTGTGCGGCATAGGAAGGGTCACGACGGCGCTTGTACCCGGCGGGCGAAGTCAATGACACGATAGAACATTTCCACTCCGGCTTCGGTTAGATCCTCACCAATCTGCAGGTAATGGCTGACATCTTCATAAAAGAAAACCTCCACCGGCACACCCGCGGCACGCAGTGCATCCTCCAGCTGGTGGGCCTGGTCCATGAGCGCGATGCGGTCGGCCTCGGTATGGATGATCAGCGTGGGCGGCAGTTGGGCCGCGGTGTAGACGGGTGAATAGCGCAGCAGCGGCAGCGGATAGAGGTTCGGCGCGCCCAGCGCAGGCACGGTATACAGATGGTTTTCCGGCATTTCGAGCCGTCCAGCATAGAAATCCGCTGCGCCGGAGAAGGCATTGCTGATGCCGCCCACCGTCACCCAGCCCGCCACCTGATCACGTTCATCACGCAGAAAACGGTGAAGGATCGGGCTGCTAAAACTCCCGCCCAGGGTGACGGCGCGCCCCGGCGCGATGTGCGGGCTAAGTGCGCCGGTCTGTGCCAGTTGAAACGCCACACGCGCATCTTGGGCGTGAGCGTCGATATCAATGCCGCGCGCCCCAATCGGCGAAATGGCAACCATCGCATACCCTTGCGACGCAAACCCCACGCTGACCGGCCACCAGTTGTCGACATAGGTCGGGTAGATCATAAAGAGCAGCGGCAGTTGGGCATCCGGGGCCAAGTTTGGCGGGAGATAGAGGCGCAGGGTGTCGATCGTCTCACCCTCAAAGGTGAATTGATAGGCGGTGACATCGGCCTGCGCGCCGGGGGGGAAGTTCGTGACCGCGCTGTAGGACGCGGTGACACTCAGGGCGACGCTCGCCGCCAGCGGTTCAGGGAGGGGACGCGAGGTGTGCGGCTGTAATTCCATCGGTGGGGCTTCAGTCACCGCGTCGGGCGTGACCGTGACCAACTGGGCGATGCCAAAGACCCAGCGCGGGACGGTTTCCTCGTAGCCAGGCGCGACCGCAGCGGGTACGTACTGTCCGGCAGGGATGTCGTCAATGCGATAGCGCCCGGCTTCATCGCTAACGCCAGCGTGGGGCGTGCCGTTGCGCTCGGCAAAGACCACCGTTGCGCCCGCAATCGGTGTCCCCGCGTGATGCACGCTGCCGGTCACACTGCCTCGCGGCGCGGTCGGGTCGACGGTGAGCGTCCCCAACCGTCGCGCTAGCAGATAGCCCAACACATTCCCTTCGGGCGTGGGCGCACACCCTGCCAACAACGCCACGACCACGACCGGCCACAGCCACCGGCGGCATGATAGACCTGTCATCATGGTCGCTTAGGCAAGGATGCGTGCCACATCGGCCTGCGGCAGACGATACCCCACCAGCGGCTGCGACCCGTCCGGCTGGCTTTGCTGCCAGGTCGCCAGCAGCCCATCGCTTGTCGTCAACACGTCCACATAGCGGCTGCACCCGGTTCCCCAAGGCGAAACAAAGAGCGGCTGTGTGATCGACAACCGCGCCAGCCGGGGGAACTCGGCATCCCAGCCAAAGAAGGCCCCGCCGATCTCTTCACAACTGTAGCCGCGCGGGCGGCTGCGAGCCTGGCGGTTTTCCTCATGCGGGCGCAGACATTCAGCCCCGTCATAAAAGTAGATCGATGCAGGCGGCAGATCGGCAAAGACCCCTACGCGCGGGACGGGCAGCCGCGCCGTGATGCGCGTGGCGGCGATGTCCCAGGCCGCGCCGCGTGAAGCCATCTCCCAGTTCACGACGCAAAATGATTCATCCCCCGCAGGCCGCTGCGCCAGCCCACTGTTGCTGGAGGCCCAGGTGAAGGGATGTGAACAGAAGATCAACGCCGTATCGCCGTTGGGGAGCCCAAAGACAACCGGGTCTTTGACGTGCAAATATTCCGGATGG
>CAZYQJ010000826.1:0-2523 GCA_964649925.1 uncultured Litorilinea sp. | reverse complement strand
GGTCGCCGTTAAACCAAACCTGGCCCTGGCTGGTGGCGCGCAGTTCATGGATTTGGCCGGCGACGGCCAGCTCGACCTGGTGGTGTTGGATGGCCCTATGCCCGGCCTCTACGAACACGACGGAGATGAAGGCTGGCAGCCCTTCCGCCCCTTCACCGCCCGCCCGAACCGCGATATGCGCGACCCCAACCTGAAATTCGTGGATCTGGACGGCGACGGCCACGCCGACGTGCTGATCACCGAAGACCAAGCCTTCATCTGGCACCCCTCCCTGGCTGAAGAAGGATTTGGTTCAGCGCAGCGCGTCCATCAAGCCCTGAACGAAGAGAATGGCCCGCGGTTAGTCTTCGCCGAGGGCGCCCAGTCCATCTATCTTGCCGATTTCAGCGGCGACGGCCTCACCGACCTGGTACGCATCCGCAACGGCGAGGTCTGTTACTGGCCCAATTTGGGCTACGGCCGTTTCGGGGCCAAAGTCACCATGGACCACGCGCCCCATTTCGACAACCCTGACCAGTTCGATCACAAGCGCATGCGCCTGGCCGACATCGACGGCACGGGCACCACTGACATCATCTACCTGCATCGCGACGGCGTACATCTCTACTTTAACCAGTCCGGCAATAGCTGGAGTCTAGCGCAAGTCCTCAACGTCTTCCCACGTGTCGACAATCTGGCTGCCATCACTGCGGTAGATCTGCTTGGCAACGGCACCGCCTGTCTGGTCTGGTCATCCCCACTGCCGGGCGACGCGCAGCGGCCCATGCGCTACGTCAACCTGGTGGGCGCGCAGAAGCCGCATCTGCTGGTCAAGACAGTCAACAATCTGGGCGCCGAGACGCGCGTTCAGTACGCACCCTCGACCAAGTTCTATCTGCAGGATAAGCACGATGGTAAACCGTGGATCACGCGCCTGCCATTTCCTGTGCACGTGGTCGAACGCGTAGAGACCTACGACCACATCAGCCGCAACCGCTTTGTCACCCGCTACACCTATCACCACGGCTATTTCGATGGCGAAGAACGCGAATTTCGTGGCTTTGGCCACGTCGATCAACTGGATACCGAAGAGTTCGCCGCACTGAGCCAGAGCGCCGAATTCCCGATGGGGGAAAACATTGATCTGGTGTCGCATGTGCCCCCGGTGCTGACCAAAACCTGGTTCCACACTGGCGCCTATTTGGAAGGAGGACGCATTTCACGCCATTTTGAGCATGAGTATTACCGCGAGCCTGGGTTGAGCGACGATGCTTTCTCAACACAGCTATTGCCCGATACCAGCTTGCCGCCAGGTCTCGCATCAGAAGAGACAAGGGATGCGGTCCGTGCGCTCAAAGGCGGTATGCTACGCCAGGAGGTCTATGCCCTGGACGGTTCACCGCGTTCGGACCACCCGTACACAGTCTCCGAGCGCAGCCAGAAGCTCAAGGTGATCCAACCCAGGGGTGAGAATCGCCACGCAGTTTTCTATGTCTGTCCTTGTACTTCGCTCGATTACCACTACGAACGCAACCCCGATGATCCGCGCATCTCACATCAGATTTCGCTGGAGATCGACGACTTCGGCAATGTCCTGCGTGCAGCCGCCATCGGCTACGGCCGGCGCCAACTGGATCCGGCGCTCCTGCCAGAAGACCAGCTCAAGCAGACGCGACTGCTCATCACCTGCATGGAGAATCGTTTCACCAATTCCGTCGATCTGCCCGACGACTACCGTACGCCGCTGCCTTGCGAAAGTAGATCGTTTGAACTCACCGGGTTGACCCTCAATGCCAGCACTCTCTTTGACTTCGCCACTATCGACAATGCCGTTCAGACCGCCTCCGAAATTCCTTATGAAAGCGGGCCGGATGGCTCGTTGCAGAAACGTCTCATCGAGCACGTGCGCACCCTCTATCGCCGCAACGACCTCGCCGGTCCGCTGCCCCTGGCACAGGTCGAGTCGCTGGCGTTACCCTTGGAGAGTTACCAACTTGCTTTTACGCCGGGGCTAATAACTCAGGTCTTTGAGAACCGGGTCACCGATGCCATGCTGGTCGGCGACGGCGGGTACGCCCACAGTGACGGGGACAGCAACTGGTGGATTCCGTCCGGACAGGTCTTCTACTCTCCCCGTTCAGCCGATTCAGCGGCAGAGGAGCTGGCCTTTGCGCGACAGCATTTCTACCTTCCCCATCGCTTTCGCGATCCCTTTGGCGCGACCTCCTTCGTACGCTATGACGGCTATGACCTTCTGATGCTCGAAACGGAGGACCCGCTCCAGAACAAGGTGACCGTCGGCGACCGCTCCGCGCAAGGCGCCGTAAGCAACCGGAACGACTATCGCATCCTCCAACCCGGACTGTTGACAGATCCCAATCGCAACCGCACTGAGGTCACCTTCGATGTGCTCGGGATGGTGGTGGGCTCGGCCGTCATGGGCAAAGCGGAACAGATGGTGGGGGATTCCCTGGCCAGCTTCGAGCCCGACCTGGACGATACTGTGATTCAGACTCACATCCAGGATCCCCTGGCCGCTCCCCA
>CAZYQJ010000825.1:0-2528 GCA_964649925.1 uncultured Litorilinea sp. | reverse complement strand
AGTGACGGGCGTCGTATCGAGCAGCCCCAGGTCGCGCAGCACCGCGGCCTTTTCGGCAAACCCCGGCCAGCGCACCGTTTTCTGCGTGCCGCGCTTCAGCGTCTTGAGCGCGTCTAGCTCGAGCAGCCAGGGCATAAAGCCTTCGTGCCACGCTTCGCATTCGCCCACGCCGTCAAATTCCACACGCTCCACCCCGCTATAGCGCGGCACCTGCTTGAGTTCGCCGTTCTCCACCACATGCGCTTCTAACGCGCGCAGCGGCAGGTGGGTTCCGCCAAAGACGATCTTATAGCCCAATGGGGGCGTGGGTTCCACCGGAATCCCGCCACACTTGATATGCAGTTCATCCACCCGATCCAGTTTCTCGGCAACGTAGCGCGCCATGATCTCGGTCAGCCCTGGTTCCACGCCGCAGCCGAAGATCGCGGTGATCGCTGCCTCGTCAATCGCCGCGCGCAGCGCGGGCATCTCGCTTTGGGGCGGCCAGATCAGATCCACCCAGTGCGTCTGCGCTGCGCAGGCCGCGCGCACCCCTAGCGGCACGGCGGTGCTGGGCAGCGCCGCGACCACCACATCTACATCAGCCAGCGCGGCGGCCGCGGCCACCTCGTCCGCGAGATTGAGTTGCAGCAAACAGAGCCGGTCGGTGGGCACAATAGAATCCAGGTGCGCCTGCGCCTGGTCAAGCGCATCGCGGCGCATATCGGCCAGCACCACCTGGCCCACTCCAGGCTGGCGCAGCAAATGATAGGCGGCAGCCGGTCCCATCAGCCCGCTGCCCAATACCATTATGTTCATGAGATCACCCTCGGCGTATACTCATCATGGATACGGTTGAAATCCGGCGGTTCCCCGGCGGACATCCGCACTATACCGCTACTGCCACGGGTGGGGCAACTTCCCCCAAGCAGAGCAAGGGGCTCTCAGATGGAGATGATCCGGCTTGATGGTACAATAGTCGCGTGTGTACCGGTTTGGCCGGGATCCGCCTCCGCAGCAGCACGCCGGAACCATCACGACCGCTCCTATCCCGGCCACTAGAACTCATCTCAAAAACGGTTACGGTTGCTGAATCGTCGCCTAGGCCTTCAGGTTGACGCAGAGTTTTTGAGATAAATTGTCGAAACGAGGGACTGACATGCTTTTGGTTACAAAACAGATGCTAATTCAGAACGCCGCCGAACGTTTCCGCGAGGCCAACCAACGCCGCGGCGAATGGATCGTCACCCCGGATGGGCGCGACACCGAAGCCATCTACCAGCAACTCAGAGCCTTGCCCAGCACGGCAGGCGAAGCGGAGATCGCGGCGATTATCGGCGACAACCGGCTGACGGTCAACATCTGTGATGAGTGCCATGAAGATAGCGAAAGCGTGGTGGTGATGGCCATTGAAATCCATCACCCCACTGATATGGTCTCGCTCTGCCAGCGCTGTCTAGAGCAGGCCCTGCAACTGGCGAGCGCATAGCCTTCCCCCGGAACCATCTTCCAACCCAACCACCCAGGGAGGAACGCATGAAGATCACGGAAGTCGAAATATTTGATGTGGACTTGAGCACGCCCACCTACCACTGGAATCCCGTCCTGATCCGGATTCACACCGACGAAGGGATCAGCGGCGTGGGTGAGGTCGGTCTGGCCTACGGTGTGGGCAGTTCGGCGGGCGTGGGGATGGTGCGCGATCTCGCCCGCGAACTGCTGATCGGTGCCGACCCCTTCCGCATCGATCACATCTGGGATCGCATGTACCGCCGCACCTTCTGGGGCCAGGGCGGCGGGCCGGTCGTTTTTGGCGGCATGAGCGCGATCGACATTGCGCTCTGGGACCTCAAAGGCAAGGCGCTCAATCTGCCCGTCTATGAGATGCTGGGCGGGCGCTGCCATGACCGGCTGTGGGTCTATGCCAACGGCTGGTATCGCGGCGCAACCGCGCCCGAAGAATATGCCGAGCGCGCCCAAAAGGTGGTGGCCGATGGTTTTCGCGCCATGAAGTTCGACCCGTTCGCCACGCGGCCCGATGGCGTCTGGGACTACCCGCCGCGCGCCATCTCGCGCGAGATGGCCGACCTTGCCGTGGCGCGTGTCGCCGCCGTGCGCGAGGCAGTCGGGCCGGAGGTGGAAATCCTGGTTGAAGTCCACGGTAACCTGGGTTCGACTGCGGCCATCCAGATCGGCAAGCGGCTGGAAGGGCTCAAACCCTTCTTCTATGAAGAACCGGTGGACGCACACAACGTGGATGCCATGCGCAAAGTCTCTGAAAACGTGGATATCCCCATTGCCGCCGGGGAACGGCTCTACACGCGCTATGGCTTCCGCTCCTACATCGAGCAGCAGGTACTGGACATCTTGCAGCCCGATATGTGTCTCGCCGGAGGCATCTCCGAGGTCAAGAAGATCGCCACCTACGCCGAGACCTACAACCTGCACATCCAGCCCCACAACTGCGCCAGCCCGGTCTCGACCGCGGCAGCCGTCCAGTTAGACGCCTGCATCCCCAATTTCATCATTCAGGAGACATTCCCCTATCG
>CAZYQJ010000824.1:0-2528 GCA_964649925.1 uncultured Litorilinea sp. | reverse complement strand
CGCAAACCTGTGCCGGGATACAACCGGCGTGTGTTACAGGGCGAGCCGGTGGTAGACTACAGTGAAACGTTGCCCCCGCGCGTCTCGATGGGGGAGACGATGATGCTGGGGCTGCGTTTGATCCGGGAAGGTGTGCCGTTCGACCGCTTTCAGGCCCACCATCGGGCTGACCTGCGCACCATCTTTGCCCAGGAACTGTCCCGGCTGGCGGCCTGGGGGCTGCTGGAACAGGATGCCGAGCGCATCCGGCTCAGCCGCCGGGGGGTGATGGTGGGTAACCAGGTCTTTGCCGCTTTCCTGGCCGATTGACAAATCTACGCCAGCCGCGCACGGGTTGGCATCGCTGCGTGAGGGGTAAGCCGCATGGCACGCGCTGTATATCCGGGTACATTTGATCCGATCCACAACGGGCACATCGACATCGCTACGCGGGCCAGCGCGCTTTTCGACGAAGTGGTGTTGGCGGTCTACGATGCGCCTCCGAAGAAGCTGCTCTTCTCCACCCAAGAACGGCTGGAACTGGCGCGCCAGGCCTTGAGCCATCTGAGCAATGTCTCTGTGGTCACCTATGCGGGGCTGACCGTGCAAGTGGCGCGCGACGTCGATGCCCAGGTGATCGTGCGCGGGCTGCGCAATGTCGCCGACTTTGAGTTCGAACACCAGATCGGTTGGGCCAACCACAAACTCGCCCCAGAGGTAGACCTGTGCTGTCTGTTCTGTAATGACAACTATGCCTATCTCAGCGCCACCATTTTGAAAGAAGTGGCGAGTTTGGGCGGCGATTATTCGGCGTGGGCGCCGCCCCATGTACAGGCCGCACTCCAGGCGAAATTTCCAGAGCCTGATGGCCTGGAGCCGGATCAGGGGCTCTCGCGCCGGACGGGGAAGCTGGCCCACCGCGGCTGACCCCCGGCCCGCCCCCCAGCCGGATGCAGACAACGTGCTAGGCGGTCACGGGCCTTTTCCGGGGCAAACCGAATCTTTTTGCAGTATCTTGCACTATCCCCACCTGACAGCGCAGGAGGTGGCACATCGCAATCTTACAGTTGGTAGACCAGTTGAACGATATGTTGAGCCAGGGTTGGCAAGTGCCATTTTCGCCCTATCGCCTGGTACGGGCACGCGAGTTGGAGCAACTGGTCGAGCGGATGCGTATCAACGTGCCTAGCTCCATCCGAGAGAGCGAGCGCACGCTGCAGGACCGCGACCGCATCATGGCCGAAGCGCAGGCCGAAGCCGAGCGCATTATCCAGCAGGCCAAGCAGCAGGCGATGGAGATCCTCAGCGAGCGTTCATTGATGGCAACCGCGCAGGCAGAGGCGGAACGGATCATCGCCGAAAGCCGCGAGATCGCACAGCGCCGCACGGAAGAGGCCGATCTCTATGCCGTCCAAGTCCTGCAAGACTTAGCCCAACGGCTGCAAGCCATGATGGTTCAGATCGAGAATGGCATCCAATTGATGCAAGGGCAGCATCAGCCGCCTGCCCAACCGCCCGCCGAATCACCACCCGCCGAACGTCGAAATCGCCCGGCATCGAACCCACCTGCGAAGGAGTGATCGCTACATCCACTGTTGTGCGACTGCGCTAAGATAGCCCCCGAAGAAACGGTCTGTTTTTGACAGGTCCTTCCAGCCGCGCTATACTGACCGTCTGTCTACTACACAAGTAGCAGGCTGGACGCTGCCCGGCGTTGGCAGGTCCATTCATGGCGGTTGGGAAGTTACAGTCGCCAGCACTTTGACAAGATTCTTCAAGATTCTTTACACAATGTGCGGTGGCAAGGAGCGATGACATGCAGTTCAATGTGGCACAATTGCTCAAAGAGCCAATCGGTTCCATGCGCCGCTATGAATTGGTGGAAGATATCAGCCAGTTGGACCCTGAATTGGTGGTGTTGGGGCCGCTGGTTGGGGAGGTGGAATTGTTACGCACCCACAGCGGCATCTTGGTGGAAGCCAACCTGAGCACCGCTGTCCAGGTGATGTGCAACCGCTGCCTAGCGCCCATTGCCAACTCGGTGCGCTTCACGGTCGAGGAGAGCTTCCGGCCCCTCACCGAAGTCGCCACAGGACGCTACCTCACCCCTGATGAGTTTGAAGGGAGCGAGGAAGAGTTGGAAGATGAGGCGTTGATTATCGACGAACACCATATCCTGGATATCTCGGAAGTCGTGCGACAGAGTATCTGGCTTGCCATGCCGATGGTCCCCAGTTGCAACTGGCCCGGGGCAGGCGAATGCCCAAACTTGATCGCCTATCGCCAGGAGATCCAGGCGGCGAAAGCCAGCGAGCCAGGCGGCACGCCGGAAAGCGAAGATCAGGACATTGACCCCCGCTGGTCGGAACTGCTCAAGCTGCGCAAGCAGTTTGGCGACCAGTCCTGACCAGGGATGCAGCATCAGAGATCGGGTAAGATCAAGCCTGTCGCTTCAGGCCTTATTGAGAAAAATCATTAGGAGCAAAAAATGGGTCCATTACCAAAACGAAAAGTCAGCAAGGGACGGCGCAATCGCCGCCGCGCGCACG
>CAZYQJ010000823.1:0-2530 GCA_964649925.1 uncultured Litorilinea sp. | reverse complement strand
ACAACCCCGGCCCGAACTTGTCGGTCTTTCATCCGGAGGTGGACGGGTCTGGGGTACGCGAGGAATTTAGCATCGGCGTGGACGAGCATCTCGTCGTGTTGGTCGCCAAACTCGGCCAGCGCAAAGGGCATGAGGTTGCCGTGCGCGCCGTACCGCAGGTGCTCGCTTCGTTTCCAAATACATACTTTATGTTGGTAGGAGGAGAGTTGGAGGGGGTGCATCATGCTGCATATGTTGCAAGGCTAAGGGAACTGCCGCACGAACTGGGCGTGGCGGAGAAGGTGATCTTTGCAGGCTATCGTTCGGATGTGCCGCAGATCATGGCCGCAGCGGATATCGTCCTGCACTGCTCTACCTATCCCGACCCATTCCCTGGGGTCGTACTGCAAGGGATGGCCGTGGGCAAGCCGGTCATCGCGCCTGATCTGGGCGGCCCCAAGGAGCAACTCGAGGATCAGGTGTCGGGGGTGCTGGTCGAACCTGGCGACCCGGCTGCGCTGGCGGAGGCCATCTGTGGCCTGCTTTCGGATGCAGAGAAACGGGCCAGTCTGGGCAAGGCCGCGGCCAGCCGGGTGCGGTCCATGTTTACATCCGACCTGTTCTTCCAGAGACTATCGAGCGTGTATGAACGTGTTCTCTCGCGTTCGTGATAACGGGATTCAGAGGACAATTGTATGATCCAATCTGATCGGTTGAAGTCCACACAACAACATCATAAGGAGGTCCCCCTACCCCAACTCAACGGCCATGCAGCCTTGCGGATCTTGCATATACTCCCGCACTTCTACTGGTTTGGCGATACAAGCGTGGTCGGCGGGTCGACGAATGCGCTGTTCAACCTGGCGAAGGTGCAGGCCAAGACGCATTCGGTCTCGATCCTCTCCTATATCCCTGGGACAACATCCGCTACCAAGACCGGCGCAGGCATCCGTCTGCTGCCGCTACAGGGATCGGGTGACCCAGGTACGGTGCGGTTTGGTCTCCACTCGGTCTTGAGGACGGCCCAGTGGCTGCGGGCGCACCAGAATGACTATGACCTGGTGCATCTGCATTCGGGTTTTTTGGACTACACACTGACTGCGTTGTTGAGGGCAAACGCTCCGCAACCGATGGTGTATACGTTGTACTGCCCGATTCCGCTCGACTGGGGACGATGGAACAAACCGGCATACAAGCCGCTGATGCAGCGCTGTGTGCGCCAGTTTCCCAGGGTGACGATGATCAGCCACAACGTTCAGCGCACGCTCCAGGCGTATATGGGCGGCCAGGTTCCAACGCGTGTCATCCTGCCTGGCGTGGACGTGGCGCGCTTCCATCCAGGCCCGGCGCCGTCCGAACTGCGGGCGCGGCTGGGGCTGGAGGAGGATGCGTTTGTCGTCCTGTTTGTAGGCAATCAGAAGCCAGCCAAGAACCTGCTGACTGTCTTACGCGCCTTTGCCCAGTTGCGCCAGCAGTTCGCGCAGGCGCGCCTGGTGATCACCACTGAACTGCGAAGCCGCATCGGGGACAGCTATGCCTCGACGCTGTCCGACGAGATTGATCGGCTGGGGATTGGCGAGGATATCCGGCAACTGGGCATCGTGGATGACATGCCGGATTTGATGCGGCTGTGCGATGTGCTGGTTGCGCCTTTCCTCGATACCTTTGGGCCTTCAGATTATTTTATGGCCGCGCTGGAAGCTTTGGCCTGCGGCAGACCGGTCATTGTCAGCCGGGTAGGGGGGATGCCGGAGGTGGTGACGCCGGATATCGGCTATTTGATCGACCCGCACCGTCCAGAAGAACTGGCGGCGGCGATGGCGGAATTGGCTTCGGATCACACGCGCTGCCAGGACATGGGCGCGCGCGGGGCATTGATGGTGCATGAGCGGTTTCACCCCAGCCATGTCGCCCAGGCGTATGACGATCTCTATCAGGAGTTACTGTAGATGCTGACCAATCAGGCGTTTTATGACACGGACGCGTCCACCTATGATACGCGGTGGCGTACCCGTGGCGGGCAACAGACAGACCAGACACAGCGCCAGATCGTCCGTGATCTGTGCGAGGGGTGGCGCGGCAAACGTGTATTGGAGATTGGCAGCGGAACAGGCCGGTTTTCGTTGGAACTGGTAAAGCTCGGCGCGGATCTCACGCTGGCCGATCTGTCGGGCGCGATGCTCGACAGTGTACGCCAGAAACTGCGCGGCAACGGCTTTGACCCGGCCACAGTGCGGTATGTGCAGAGCAATATCTATGCGCTGGCGTTTCCGGGCGAGGCCTTTGACTGTATGCTCTCGCTCAACGTCTTGGGACATGTGGAGGACATTGGCCGCGCGCTGCGGGAGTGTGCGCGCGTGCTGAAGCCGGGGGGGCAGTTTCTTTTCAATTACCCCAACCTCAACAGCTATTTCTGGCCTGCGGCTCGCTATATCAACCGCAACCAGTCCGCCATTGGGCAGCCTGTATTCTCGCGGTGGCACGCCCCAGCGGCGCTCGAACGGGATGTGCAAGCGGCCGGGCTGGAGATCGTCGCCCGTGTGGGCCATGT
>CAZYQJ010000822.1:0-2539 GCA_964649925.1 uncultured Litorilinea sp. | reverse complement strand
GGCGCGCCGGCAGCGCGCTCAGGCCGTCAAGCAGTGCGTCGATCTTGATATAGTCAGACCAACGGTTGACGCGCGCCTCACACGGAATGATATAGCCCGTCTCAATTTCGGTTGTGGCGACTCGCTGCACCCGGGTGTGACCATGCCCGGCAAAGAAGACCACCAGGTTGTCGTCGGGTTGCAGCAGCGACGGCAACTCATCCTCGACCCAAGCGAGGATGGCGTCTTTGCTAGCATCTGCATCCAGCAGTGGTTCTAGCGGGCTTTCAAAGCCCAGCTTTTCGACGAAAAGCCGATAGACGCCGCGCGCATCGCTGACGGCATTGCGCAACTTGGGCAACTCGGCATAGGCGTCGATCCCGATGACCACAATCAGGTTGCGACCGCGGCTTACTGCTTCCTCATCAGCAGGCGCGGTTGTCAGATGGCGCATCGCCTCCTCAGTCATGCTCTTTCTCCGTGCAAGGTCAAATGCCAGGCCTCTATGTATCCGCGTTTCGAACCATATCCAGTGACGGGCGCGCGCCACTGCGCTCAGCATGTTTGTTCATCAAGACTTGAATCCGGCTGATGGCGGTATCGGTCGCCTTGTCCAACTCCTGGGCATAGCTGGCTGGGTCCTGCGCCTGCATCAACTGGCCCCAGTAGGTGTTGTAGATGATCCCCAGCCAGGTGATGAATTGCAGGTTTTCTTCCAGCGCCTGAAGGGGGCGGCTGACAAAATAGCCCAGAAATGCCGCCACACTGAGACCGCCGAAGATCAGCGTCGTCATCACATTGTTCTGTATGAGCGCGACGATGGCGGCCATCACAAAGGCGGCAACCCCCACGCCGAACAGCACGCGATACATCCATACGGTCGTCCAGTAGGGGTTCATAAACGCTTCGAGCACACGCTGGAACATCGTATCGTTGTTGCGGAAGCCGTTGGCAATGTGCTCCCGCCACGCCGCATAGAGTTCCGGGTCGGACTCGGAGAGCGGCACACCCGGTTTGGGCGACGTGGGCTGGGGCGTGCGCGCCTGTTCGTCATGGGCCGCGGCCCGCGGTGCCGCCTCGTCTGCTGCCAGCGCGCGCCGGTACAGGTCTGCAAAGACCGCCGCATAATCGTGCATCAACCCTGCATAGTGATCAGCCTGGCCCGTACCGTTGTAGACCCGCGCGAACTGGCGGTAATCCTGGCGGCGTACGGCCTCGACCAGCGCATTGACCTCCATAAACCGGAAGAGAGTGCGCAGTTGCGCCCCCGCGTCCCGCTCAAAATCCTGCAACATCGCTTGCGGCGTAGCGTAGCCGACAGCCGCATGGTTGAACCCCATGATCTGCGCCGCGCCCATGCTGACCGACTTAAGCGCGGCTGTATCGTCCAGACGGCGCGCAAACGTCAGCACATCCCATTCTTGGCGGTTATCCACATGACAGGGCTGCATGGGCTGGTCCGGGTCGGCGCGCCACAGATGCCCCGTCCACTTTCGCGCCGGGTCAAATGCGAAATGTTGGTTGAATTGCGCCGGGTGATCCTTGCCCCAATACTCGTAAAAAAGGTGGTTCTCAAACCGAATGGTCATGCGACCGTTGGCAAAGGCTTCCCCTCTCGATTCTGCCACCAGCACAGCCACGGCCGCCGCCGGATCGATCTCCAGCCGCTCCGCCTCCTGCAGGATCAAGCCGCCGTAGCGATTCCACGTTTGCGCCACAGCCCTGGCAATCGGCCCGGCCCCGGACGGCAGCCCGATCCGCTTCCCCACCGGCGGGGCGAACTCGCTTTCACCGGTCTCCGGCGCGGCCATGGCCGCGACCACATCGATCTCTGCCCAGATGTGATCCCCAAACGACCGTCCTTGATCGTCGGCCAGTTGCCATGTGCTGCGCTGGCGGCCCACCACCTGCGGCACCGTGAAATCAACGGTGATGTACGCCTCGCCGCCCGGCGACGTCGGCGGAACCGGCAACGCCGGGGGCGCGCCCAAACGATCGCCGCCAACCCAGGTCAGGCGGTATCCTTGCCCCCACGTCGTCGCCCCCGTATTGCGCAATACCCAGGTCTTGGAGAAGCGGTCGCCCGGTCGCAGCATCGTCCCGTCCGGCACGTCATCCGCCTCGCGCACGAAAAGGGCAGCGTTCCGGCCAGCCACGGAGGACATCCCATTGTCTGCACCGGCAACGACCACGGTCACCCCCTGTTCCACATCGCCCGGGCGATCTGAGGTCAGCGGGGCCGCCTGCTTGCGGGTACGTTGGAAGGTGACCTGAAACGAGTGATGAAACCGGGTGTTGCCATCCTGGCCGTCTGTGGTCTTCTCCGCGGCTTCATGATCCGTGTGCAAATTGCTGACCCGGTCAGAGGGCAGGCCGCCCCCGTCCAGCCAGACCTCGGTGCGCTGATGCTTGAACAGGTCCACGACGCCATGACCCCACTCACCGTCGCCCTTGTCCAGGGGTCGCGGGTCGGCGCGCTCGTCCGCGCGGCGTCCCTCCCACGTCCAGCCGATACGGATCGCAGGCTCACGCACGCGCGCTCCGTGCTCATCCAAGGCGC
>CAZYQJ010000821.1:1692-2550 GCA_964649925.1 uncultured Litorilinea sp. | reverse complement strand
CACGTTCGAATTGGTTTGGCGCTTCTAGCGCCCTTGCGACATCACGATACGAGGTAGCGTATGACACGCGCGTTTGCCATGATCATGGCCGGTGGTTCCAGCGAAGAACTGAGCGTACTCACCGAGGTGCGCTCTGAACCGGCGGTTCCCTTTGGCGGCAAGTTCCGTCTGATCGACTTCCCCCTGAGCAATTGCGTCAACAGTGAAATCTATAACGTGGCGATCCTGACCCAATACCGCCCGCGCAGCCTCAACGACCATATTGGCATCGGCAAGCCGTGGGATCTGGACCGCGCCAGCGGGGGCGTGCGCCTGCTCCAGCCCTATCGCGGCGGCCCCTATGGCGACTGGCAAAAGGGGACAGCGGACGCGGTGCGCCGGAACCTGGATTTTGTCCTGGGCCAGAGCGAGGATCACGTCCTGATCCTGGCGGGCGACCACATCTATCTGATGGACTACCGGCCCATGCTCTACCAGCATGTGCAAAGCACCGCTGACCTGACCGTGGGCGTGCGCCGTATCAACCCCTACGAGACCCACCGCTACGGCATCGTCTCTATCGGCAACGACGGGCGCATTGTGGAGTTTCGCGAAAAGCCCAAGCGCGCCCGCGAAACGCTGGCGTCGATGGGCATCTATATCTTCCGCAAGGATGTGTTGGTCAATATCTTGCAGACCAACGATTATATTGACTTTGGCAAAGATGTGCTGCCCGCCATGCTCAGCGATTCGTGCCGGGTGATGGCCTACACCTTCCCCGGCTATTGGGCCGATGTGGGCACGGTGCAGGCCTACTGGGAAGCCAACATGAGCCTGCTGGCGGAAAGCCCGGCGTTGGATCTCTATGACCGCGAGTGG
>CAZYQJ010000821.1:0-1682 GCA_964649925.1 uncultured Litorilinea sp. | reverse complement strand
ACGCGCAGCCAGGAGCGCGCCCCGTCGAAGCTTGGCCCCAAGGCGCAGATCGCCGGAAACCTGATCTCCAACGGCTGTCAGATCCATGGCAGCGTCGATCGCAGCGTGCTTTCGCCCGGCGTCTTCGTGGCCGAAGGTGCGATCGTGCGCGACAGCGTGATATTAAATGACACCGTGATCGAGGCGGGCGCGGTGGTGGATCGCTGCATCGTCGACAAGCATGTCCATATCGGCGCAGGGGCGCGCGTGGGGGATGGCGACGACAACACGCCCAACACTGCCATGCCGGAGCAGATCAACACCGGCCTGACGCTGGTGGGCAAGGGCAGCGTCATCCCCGATGGGCTGGTCGTGGGGCGCAACGTGGTGATCCATGCCCACACCGGCCCCGAAGCCTACAAGCGCAAAAAGATCGCCAGCGGCGCGGACGTGGGCAAGGACCTGCGCTGACAGGATGAGCGGAATGGGCCGGGGTGTTAACCTCCGGCCTTTTTTGCCTGGTAGCCCAGTTCTTTCAGGATATCAACAATCGCGTCGCGGTGGTCGCCCTGGATTTCGATCTCGTCCCCCTTGAGCGTGCCGCCGGTTCCCAGCCGGGTCTTGAGCAGCTTGAGCAACGCCTGCTTGCCTTTGGGCGGACTCATCACCTGCTTGACGACCGAGACGCTTTTGCCCCCGCGGCCTTTGCGCTCCAGCGCGACCAACACAGGGGTATTGAGTTGCCGTGTCCGCAGCGGCGCAGCCGGGTTGGCGGGCAAGACGGGTTCCGCCTGTTCCGGTTCCGGCGTAGGGTCGGTGGAATAGACCGTGCGCCGCCCGCTTGCGTTGTCGGCTGCACGGGGTTTCTGTTTCGCCATGATGCGTGTTTCTCCTTGATCCGCGCCAGGACTAGGGATCGATCTCGGCCCGCGCCGCCTGGTATTCCTCAAAATCGCCTCGGCTGTAACAGACGCAGATCACCTGGGTGAGCGTGCTATCCTGCGCCAGGAAGTCGAGGATGGTACGCAGCGCGATGCGCGCCGCCCGCGGCAGCGGAAAGCCATACACCCCTGTGCTGATCGCAGGGAAGGCCACTGTGTGCAGGCCGTTGTCAACCGCTACTTCCAGGCTGCGCCGGTAACAGCTTGCCAGCAGCGCATCTTCGTCATGATCGCCCCCGCGCCAGACCGGCCCCACCGTGTGGATTACGTAGGACGCGGGCAGGCGGTAGCCGCGCGTGATCCTGGCATCGCCGGTGGGACAGCCGCCCAGCGTGCGGCATTCAGCCAGCAGTTTCGGCCCTGCGGCGCGGTGGATCGCGCCGTCCACACCGCCGCCGCCAAGCAGCGAACTGTTGGCCGCGTTGACAATGGCGTCAACCGCCAGCGTTGTGATATCACCTTGCACGATGCTCAGACGTGGATCGGGCATGGGTTCCCTCACTGAAACAAGTCGGGCGCGACCGGCACATGGCGCGCCACAAAATCGGCAATGTGGTCTACGGCCTGGCGTGCGCCGGGCGCGACGCGATAGAAAAAGTGCCAGACGTGGATCATATGATCCCACACTTCCAGCGTCACATCCACCCCCGCGGCCTGGGCCGCCGCAGCCAGCCGGCGGGCGTCGTCGAGCAGCATTTCCACGCTGCCCGCCTGGATCAGCAGCGGCGGCAGACCGCACAGGTCGGCATAGAGCGGCGAGGC
>CAZYQJ010000820.1:0-2559 GCA_964649925.1 uncultured Litorilinea sp. | reverse complement strand
CGCCCACCCGGTGTTTGGTTCGCTGATGCGCAAACGCTTGCGTCAAGGCGCGAAGCTGATCGTCGCTGACCCTCGCCGCATCGACCTTTTAAAGACCCCGCACATGAGCGAGGCCCAACATCTGCCGCTGCGCCCGGGCACCAATGTGGCGTTGATCAACGCGCTGGGGCACGTGGTGGTCACCGAAGGTCTTGAAGACCAGGCATTCGTGGCCAAACGCTGCGATACCGAGGCCTATCACAGCTGGCGCACCTTTATCAGTGAGCCACGCCACTCCCCGGAGGCCAGCGAAGCGATTACCGGCGTGCCCGCCGAAGCCGTACGCCAAGCGGCACGCACCTATGCTAAAGCAGCTAATGGCGCCATCTACTACGGCTTGGGGGTGACCGAACACAGTCAGGGCTCCACCATGGTGATGGGGATCGCCAACTTAGCCATGGCCACCGGTAACATTGGCCGCGAGGGCGTGGGCGTGAACCCGCTGCGCGGTCAGAACAATGTGCAGGGCTCCTGCGACATGGGCTCTTTCCCCCACGAGCTGCCGGGCTACCAGCACGTGGCCGACCCCATCGCCCGGGGCCGCTTTGAGTCCGTGTGGGGCGTAAAGCTCGACGACGAGCCGGGGCTACGCATTCCTAATATGTTCGATGCCGCCATCGAAGGCACCTTTAAAGCGCTTTACGTGCAAGGCGAAGATATCGCCCAATCCGACCCCAACACTCAGCACGTCGAGGCGGCGCTCACGTCGTTGGACTGCCTGATTGTGCAAGATATTTTCCTCAACGAAACGGCCAAGTTCGCCCACGTGCTGCTGCCCGGCTCAAGTTTTCTTGAGAAAAACGGCACCTTCACCAACGCCGAACGACGCATCAACCGGGTACGCAAAGTAATGCCTGCGCTGGCTGGCAAGGAAGATTGGGAGGTCACCCAGGATCTGGCCAATGCGTTAGGCTACCCGATGCACTACACCCATCCATCCGAAATCATGGACGAGATCGCCCAGTTAACGCCAAGCTTTGCGGGCGTCAGCTACGCCAAGCTAGAGGAGCGCGGCAGCCTGCAGTGGCCCTGCAACGCCGAGTACCCGTTGGGCATGCCGACCATGCACGAAGTTGACTTCCCCATTGGCCTGGGACGCTTTGCGATTACCGAGTACGTGGCCACTGAAGAGCGCGCTAATCGCCGCTTCCCGCTGCTGCTCACCACTGGGCGGATTCTCAGTCAGTACAACGTAGGCGCCCAGACCCGGCGTACCGACAACCAACGCTGGCACGACGAGGATGTGTTGGAGCTGCATCCCTCTGATGCCGAGCTTCGCGGCGTACGCGACGGTGACTGGCTGGGTATTACCAGCCGCTCGGGCCAGACGGTGCTACGCGCACGACTCAGCGAACGCATGCAGCCGGGGGTGGTCTACACCACCTTCCATCACCCCGGCAGCGGCGCTAACGTTATCACGACGGATAACTCAGACTGGGCCACCAATTGTCCTGAATATAAAGTTACGGCGGTGCAGGTGGAAAAAGTCAGCCAACCCTCCGCTTGGCAGCAGCGCTTTAACACTTTCGACCTGATCCAGCGAGACCACCTGGCTAACGCGCATCAGGAGGCACCATGAGTACCCGCCACCCACGCGATGCGGTAGTACGCCAGCCGGTGGAGGTGCGTCGTGGTGCTAACGGCTGGTACACCGATACCCAGGAGGATCTACTGGCCTTAGAAAGGCCAGTAGCACTGGTCTACAACGGCATCTCCCATGCGGTGATGATGGCAAGCCCCGTCGACCTTGAGGATTTTGCTCTTGGCTTCAGCCTTTCCGAAGGTATCCTGGCCAATATCACCGAGTGCTACGACCTCGAAATCCGCGAAGCGCCTCAGGGCCACACCGTTTATCTTACTATTGCCAGTCAACGGATGGCTGAGCTCAAACAGCGGCGGCGCAGCCTAACAGGGCGTACCGGCTGCGGCCTGTGCGGCACCGAGGCCCTAGAGCAGGCTATTCGTCCGATTCCTTCCGTCGTGGCACCGTCGCTTAGCGATGCGGCCATTCAGCGCTCGCTGCAGGAATTGGTCTCTCATCAACCGCTGCAGGCAGCCACTGGCGCTAGCCACGGTGCCGCCTGGTGCGATCCCCAGGGTCGCATCCAGCAACTACGCGAAGATGTTGGCCGCCACAACGCGTTGGACAAACTGATCGGCGCCCTCGCCCGCGAGGCTGCCCCTCTAGAAGAAGGGTTCGCGCTAGTCACCAGCCGCGCCAGCTACGAGATGGTTCACAAGTGCGCTAGCGCGGGCATCGGCGCACTGGTGGCGGTTTCAGCGGCCACTGCGCTGGCCGTGGAACAGGCCCAAGCGTCAGGCCTACTTCTGGCGGGCTTTGCCCGGTCTGGCCGCCACTTGATCTACCACCGCCCCATTACAACGGCGATTGCCCACGGCTAAGGAGACACTCAGTGTCGACGCATAACGATAAGAATCTGATTCACATGATTAATCAAATCGCCGTGAACTTGCGCGGCGGCCACGACGAGGAAACGGCTGCAGCAGCCATTTGCCGAC
>CAZYQJ010000819.1:0-2560 GCA_964649925.1 uncultured Litorilinea sp. | reverse complement strand
AGCCCGTGCAGGGGCAGCGGATCCGCCCGGCAGACGCCGCGGCCCCGGCTGCGCTGTGGATACTGGATGAAGCCTACATGGAATTTGTGGCGGAACCTGCCAGTTCCATTTCCTGGATCGAGCGGGGTAACTGGATCGTCTTGCGATCCATGACGAAGGATTTTGCCCTGGGGGGACTGCGGCTGGGGTACGCCATCGCCGCGCCAGCCCTGATCCAGCCTTTACAGCAGGCCCAAGCGCCGTGGAATGTGAACAGCCTGGCGCAAATCGCGGGCGTGGCGTGTATGGATCAGATCGCTTGGCGATGTGAAACGCTGGCGCAGCTACGCCAAGACTGTGCCGAACTGCGCCAGGAATTACAGACCGCGGGCTTTGCACCGCGGCCAACCGTGGTTAACTATTTTCTCGTGCCCGTGGCAGACCCGGCTGCCCTGCGCGCTCACTTGCTTCAGCAGCACATGCTCATCCGCGACTGCACATCCTTTGGGCTGCCCCATTATATCCGGATCGCCACCCAGCGACCTCAAGAAAACCGCCGCCTGGTCGCCGCTATGGCAGCCGCCAACCACCCCAGCGCAACCTAGTTGGTCCCGCTCAGGTAGGGTTCCTCGGCATCAAACTCCACCAGTTCACCGGTGACCGTGTACAACACGCGCTCACAGATATTGGTCACGCGGTCGGCTGCGCGTTCCAGGTTGTGTGCTACCCAGGAGAGATAATTGGCGCGGTCGATGATCTCGGGGTTTTGGATGATCAGCGCGATCAAGTCCCGGTTGACCCTGTTGTAGAGTTCATCCATCTCGTCATCTTCCTTGGGGATGGCACGCGCCGCTTCGACATCTTGGGCGACAAAGGCATCCAACGACCGCTGGAGCATGTCCATCGCCTTTTCTGCCATGCGCGGGATGTCGATCAGCGGTTTGACCAGCGGTTCATGCCCCAGGTAAAGATTGACCCGGCTGATGCCCTTGGCATAGTCGCCAATGCGCTCTAGTTCGGTAGAGATATCCAACACCGCGGCCAGAAAGCGCAGGTCGCGCGCCATCGGCTGCTGCGTGGCGATCAGCGTCAGGCAATCTTCCTCCAACGCATACTTGCGGGCGTTGATCTCGCGGTCGTGCGCGATGATGCGCCGGGCCGCATCGTGGTCGCGTTCGCGCAAGGCCTCTACCGATTCCAAAACTGCTTGGCGCACCATACTGCCCAGCAGCAGGATATCGTCCTCCAACTTCTGCATCTCGCGTGAAAAAAGCGTTCGTGCCATACCAGGCTCCATTTCTGGACGGGGAGATAGACAGCACTTTAGCCAAAACGGCCCGTAATATAGTCTTCGGTCTGCTTGTGCATCGGTCGGGTGAACAGGTCGCGAGTCGGGCCGTATTCCATCAGATGGCCGGTGCGGCTTTCGTCCACCATAAAGAACGCCGTAAAATCCGACACACGCGCCGCTTGCTGCATGTTATGGGTCACTATGATGATCGTATAGCGGCTGACCAGTTCCCGCATCAAGTCCTCGATCTTGAGCGTAGCGATCGGGTCCAGGGCGGAAGCAGGCTCGTCCATCAGGATGATGTCGGGTTTGACGGCAATGGCCCGCGCAATGCAGAGGCGTTGCTGCTGGCCTCCCGAAAGCCCCAGCGCGCTCTGGTGCAGCTTGTCCTTCACCTCGTCCCACAGCGCCGCACCCCGTAACGATTCCTCTACCAACTCATCGAGATGGCCCCGATAGCCGTTGATCTTAGCGCCCCATGCAATATTATCATAAATACTCTTCGGAAAGGGATTCGGTTTTTGGAACACCATGCCCACATGGCGGCGCACCTGCACAGGGTCCACCTGTGGGTCATAGATGTTCTGCCCGTTGAAGCGCACCTCCCCTGTCACGCGCGCCGCGGGGATCAGGTCATTCATCCGGTTGAAACAGCGTAGCACCGTGCTCTTGCCGCACCCCGATGGGCCGATCATGGCCGTGATCCTGTTGCGCTCGATGCTCAGGTTGACATCGCGCACGGCGTGAAACTCGCCGTAAAACACATTGAGGTCACGGGCGACGATGGCGTTATCCCCACTGGGGCGCACTGTGGGGGATGCCGTGTACTGTAGCTCCCCATCGCGTTGTGCCCCATCCTGTTGTGCCGGACGATTGGCTAATTTTAGCATACCACTCAATTCCTTTGCTGGCTATGGCGATTGCGGATCAAAATGGCGACTGCATTCAACGTGAGCAACATCGCAAGCAGCACCAGGATCGCCGCTGCTGCCAGATGGCGAAACTCCGCTTGCGGTCGTGATGTCCACTGGTAGATCTGGATCGGCAATGTAGTGAACTTGGAGAAAGGGCCGCTAGGGTCTACGACGATAAAGGTCGATGCGCCGATCACCACCAGCGGGGCCGTCTCGCCGATGGCGCGCGAGACCGACAGGATCGTGCCGGTCATGATCCCGGGCAGCGCGCTGGGCAGCACATGGCTCCAGATCGTCTGCCATTGGGTCGCACCGAGTCCATAGCTGGCCTGGCGCAGCGAAGCGGGCACAGCGCGGATCGCCTCCCGCGCATTGA
>CAZYQJ010000818.1:0-2560 GCA_964649925.1 uncultured Litorilinea sp. | reverse complement strand
GTTGACGCCGATATTGCCTGCGTCGGCGGCGTAGCGGAACTGGCGCGCCACCGCGCCGCTGCTGGTGAAGATGCAGGCCATGTTACCATAGGCGCGGTTGTTGACCATCTCGATGGCTTCTTCCACGCTGGCGGCGTGCATGAGGCTGAGGACCGGGCCGAAGATCTCCGTGCGCGCGATCTCGCCGCCGGGGTTAACGCCATCCAGGATGGTGGGGAAGACCCAGTAGCCATCCGCATAGCCGTCCGCTGCACGGTTACGCCCGTCTACTAAGACGCGCGCGCCTTCTTGCTCGCCCTTGCCAATCAGCCCTTTGATACGTTCCTGGCTCTCCCGGGTGATGACTGGTCCCATCTGCACGCCTTCATCCAGCCCATAGCCGACCTTGCGATTGGTGGCCTGGTCGGCGATACCTTCGGTGAAAGGGTGGCGGGCATCGCCGACGGTGATGGCGACGGATGCGGCCAGACAGCGCTGCCCGGCACAGCCAAAGGCTGAATCGGCCATGATGCGCGCGGCGGATTCCATATCGGCGTCGGGCATGATGACCACCGGGTTCTTGGCTCCACCCTGGCATTGAGCGCGTTTGCCGTTGGCTGTGGCGCGGCTGTAGACGTATTTGGCGACAGGTGTCGAACCGACAAAGCTGATGGCGCGGATTTGGGGGTGGTCGAGCAGCGCGTCCACGGTTTCCTTGCCGCCGTTGACCAGTTGCACCACCCCCGGCGGGAACCCCGCTTGATCGAGCAACTCAAAAAGCCGCTGGCTGGTCATGGAGACCTTTTCACTGGGCTTGAGGATAAAGCAGTTGCCCGTCGCCAGGGCATAGGGCATAAACCAGAGCGGGATCATGCCGGGGAAGTTAAAGGGGGTGATGGCTGCAACCACGCCTAGCGGCTGGCGGATCATGTGTTCATCGATGCCGCGCGCGATGTCCTCATTGTTGTATCCCTGCATCAAGATGGGCGCGCCGCAGGCGACCTCTACATTTTCGATGCCGCGGCGCATCTCCCCGATGCTTTCGGCGTAGGTCTTGCCGCATTCATCGGTGATAATTCGCCCCAGTTCGTCCAGGTGGTCTTCGAGCAGGTTCTTCAGGCGAAAGAGCGGCTGGATACGGTCTCCGACAGGCATCATGCGCCACTCTCGAAAGGCATTGGCGGCGGCTTCTACGGCTTTGTCCACTTCCGCGCCCGGCGATAGGGGGACGGTGGCGAGGGCTTGGGCCGTAGCCGGGTTGTTGATGTTGAGGACTTGCCCGGCGCTCGAGCGGTGCCATTGGCCCCCGATGTAGTTCAAGAGTTCTCTGGTTTGGCTCATGTTGCTTCCTTCCGGTGGTGTAGACGGCTAATCTAGCCGGTGTTCAACCCAAACGTTTGGCTCGACCAGGATACATTCGTCGGCCTCACGGTCAACCTGCAAGGGGGCAAGCAGCCCTGGCACGACGTAGGTGCCACTGGCAGGCAGCGGCAGGCTGCCCCATTCTTCCCATTCGGCGACCGTGCCCGCCATGGTCATGGAGCGATTGCACGGCTTGATGATGCGCGCGCCCAGACGGACATGCACGCGCAGCCAGGGATCAAAGGGCAGGCCGTCCTGCGTCGTCCAGCGCATGTACTCGGCCATGGGGGTAAGCGGGTAGCGGTGTTTCCAGGTCGGGCGCACCGGCGCGATCAGGCGCGTGAACCCTGCGCGCTTGGCGAGCAGGCGCATGGCCTGGACAGCGATACGGCTCAGGTTCTGGCCGCGGCGGTTGGGGTCAACCGTGATGGAGAGGGCACAGGCTATGGTGGGCGTACGGCCTGCGTTGTGGTCTTGCTCGGCCTGGAACATGGCCCAGTCCCACCCTTCGTCGGGCAGGTCTTCGGCCTCACCGTCCCAGGCCATGGCGAGGCAGTTGCCTTCAGCCACAGGGCTGCGACAGTCGCCGTTGCACAGCCCGAACTGGAGGTGCGGCCAGCGGTCATAGACACCCATCCAGTCGGTGGGCATGGTGTGACCTTTGGGGGCGCGGGATTCAAGCACATAGGCGGGCCAGACATCGTTGATCAAAGCCTGGATGCGGTGGCGCAGGTCGGGACGTTCCGCCACCGTCTCAAAGATCAGGGAATCAATCTTGTGAACCACAGGGACACCTTTGTCCTTTGCATTGAACATCATTGGTATTGGTGTGAAAAGGCGAGACACCGCGGCGCTAGAGGAAGAATCGCTCCTTCTCGCGCATTTCCTCCCACTCTTCGCGGGCTGCGTTGACCGAGTCCATCTCGCTGACCTCGGCCACGGGCACATCCCACCAAGAATGATAGCCGGGGACGCTTTCATAGCGGTCGTTCTGAATATAGATGACCGTGGTATGTTCGACGGTTTTGGCGCTGTTGAGGGCTGCGACCAGGTCATCATAGGTGCGGCATTCGATCACATGCGCGCCGAGGCTGCGGGCGTTCATCGCCAGGTCGACAGTGACCTCCTGCACGGCTTCACCGGCGCGGTCGTCGGGCAGCGTTCCGTCTTGACGGTGGACAAAGCGCGTGCCAAAACCATGCTGGCCCAGCGAGCGAGA
>CAZYQJ010000817.1:346-2561 GCA_964649925.1 uncultured Litorilinea sp. | reverse complement strand
GGGGGCAAACGGTCAAGTTTGGTCCAGCCTGATTCGTTTTACTTTGCTATATCTGTATGTTAGACTGCTTGTGTCCGCGCGGCTGACGGTCAGGATGATCTAAGTCGTGTCGGGATAGGTTGAGGAGGTTTCCTGCTTGGACCGATTGGTTGTGGCGTGCGTCCAGCAGCGCATGCATTTGCCCCAGTCTCTTGACGATTATCGTGAGGATTTGCGCCGGTTTTTAAGTGTGGCTGCCGGCAAACAAGCCCGCCTGGTCATCTTTCCGGAACTAGGCGGCGTGATGGCCGCGCCACCGATCCTGGACGATTTTCATTCGTCTCTGCTCAAGCGGGCTGACCGGGGCCGTCGTCGCGGCGCGTCCTGGTGGCAGCGCGTGGTCGGCACGCTGGCCGATTCGACGGCGCGCATTGTCAACGCTGATTTCCGGCGTGGGTTGGCTGGTCTGTTGGATGTGGCGGCGCACGAGGTATGGAACGCCTATCAGTCTGTCTTTAGTGGATTGGCGCGTGAATATGGCGTGGTGCTGGTCGCGCCCAGTGCCTATCTGCCCGATCCGGTGGACGGGGTGATCCGCAACCTGTCGTGCGTCTTTTCGGCCAATGGGGAATTGCTCGGCGTGCAGGCCAAGGTGGTGCTGCACCCGGAGGATGTAGACCTGGCGCAGCCCGGCCACACCTGGGACGTCATCGAAACCGAAGTGGGCCGCTTGGGGTTGATCTTGGGCAGCGATGTGCTGTTCCCGGAGGTTGGGCGCGTGTTGGCCTATCAAGGGGCCGATGTGTTGATCAGCCAGGCCGCCTGCACCGATGTGCTGCTCTATAATAAGGTCCGCGCGGGGATCTTGGCGCGCATGCAGGACAACCAACTCTATGCCGCGGCCAGCTTCCTGGTGGGCGACAACCGCTTGAGCCGCGCCCAGCGCACCCCGTTTGTGGGCAAGTCGGCCATCTTTGCGCCGCAGGAGTTGACCCCGCGCGCCAATGGGGTGTTGGTAGAGATGGGCAACCAGCGAAGCGAAGGGGTGTTGGCAGCCCCGTGGGATTTCCCCGCGTTGAAGCAACTGTGGGAGGCGTCCGACACGCCGCTGCGCCGCCAGATTCCGCTTGCCCAGGCAGGGCAGGCCTTGGCGCAGTTGTATGCGCGCCTGCAGACGCTGCCTCGTGTGTTGGAACCCGCCCAACTGGAGAAGGATCGCCGGGCCGCCGAACCGCCGCGCGCACTGCCTCCTGCTGCGGAGCTGGAGGACCTTCAGGTTCTCAGTTCGACCACAAGCCGCTGGCCGCCCACCAACAACCATTATCACGATGATGATATCGTCGAAGAGGTGGACGATGATCCGTTCTTCGACGATTTTGACGAAGCGTCGCCGCCACCCGCACGGCGCAGCGAGGAACTGTCCGCGCGTGCCGCGGAGCCGCCCAGCCAGGATGAGACCGACGAAATGGATGTGGTGGCAAAGTCCGAAGGGGCGGGCGAATAGGCCGCAGTGTGTAGGCCCAACGCGTGCGCTGCATCCTGGTAAATTTGACAGCAGCTAGGGGCGATTGCTATGATGCTTCGCACACACGTAGGGTCGGGATACCGGCCCCAGTCACAACAGCAGAAGTCAGTGCTATGACCGACCCGTTTGCGGCGAACGTCGGCTTCGCCACCGCCAACAAGCAGAGCAAGAAGGTGTACCCGGACTAACGTCTGGTATTCCGTGCTTGCTCGAAATTCGGGGAAAGCAACCGGCCATCCAGACGGATGCGCCGGTTTTTTTATGTCTGCCCATCGGACATGAGTCAGGAGAAAAAGTGGCTATGAGCCTGGAAAACTTTGCCATTATCGAATCGACGTTGCGCGAGGGGGAGCAGTTTGCCAATGCGTTTTTCAGCAGCGATCAGAAGGTGGAGATCGCCCAGTTGTTGGATGCGTTTGGTGTCGAGTACTTGGAACTGACCTCCCCGGCGGCCAGCCCCCAGTCTCAACTTGACTGTGAGCGGATCGCCAAGTTGGGGCTGAAGGCGAAGGTCCTGACCCATGTTCGCTGTCATATGGACGATGCGAAACTTGCCATCGACACGGGGGTGGATGGGATAGACGTGGTTTTTGGGACGAGCAGCTATCTGCGCGAGTTTTCCCACGGCAAGGACATCCCCTACATCATCGATCAAGCCCTGCAGGTGGTCGAGTACGTCAAGAGCCAGGGGCTGCAGGTGCGTTTTAGCAG
>CAZYQJ010000817.1:0-326 GCA_964649925.1 uncultured Litorilinea sp. | reverse complement strand
TTGACGATCTACCGCGCTGTCGATCAGATCGGCGTGCATCGCGTGGGCATCGCCGACACGGTCGGGGTCGCCAACCCGCGCCAGGTCTACGAGTTGGTCAAGACGCTGCGCGGGGTGGTACGCTGTGATATCGAATTTCACGGCCACAATGACACCGGGTGCGCGGTTGCCAATGCCTACTGTGCGCTGGAGGCTGGGGCCACCCATGTGGATACCTCGGTCTTGGGGATCGGCGAGCGCAACGGCATCACCCCGCTGGGGGGGCTGATCGCGCGCCTGTACGCCGACGACGCCGAGCGGATTCGCCAACGCTATCACCTGCCCAT
>CAZYQJ010000816.1:0-2562 GCA_964649925.1 uncultured Litorilinea sp. | reverse complement strand
CTACGACCTTCGGGTTATGAGCCCGACGAGCTACCTCTGCTCCACCCCGCGTCGACTGTGTTAGGTATCATACCAGGTCGACCCGTATTTGTCAAATCAACTTCCGGCGCGCGCCGTTATATTTCTGTATACTGATTTGGATGGCCTCCATGGGGTGCGAACGCTTGCCCAGCAGGCCCGTTCACAGCCGAGTCAGGAGGGTACTGCGGCGCAGGATTTGCGACCCCATCCAGAACAGGAGGCCATCAATCAGCCACGCCACGACACCAAACCCGAATACCAGCCAGGGGCCAAAGTAAAGCACCCCCGCACTCTGGCTGATCATCAGCGCCACCACCGGCAACACCACCAACCCGCCCAGTTGGTAGGCCTCTTGAAAGGTACTTACCCGCGCCGAGATGAGGACGGTCACCCCCAGACCGATGCCCGCCAACGCCGGGGCTACCCACAGCGCCAGCAGCCACCACATGGTATTGGGAAAGAAGATGCGTCCGAATAAGGGCCAGCCCACCCCATTGAGTACAACGGCATAGAGCACAAAGCCTAGCCACGCCACGGCCACCGCAGGCAGCCACGCTGACAGCAGTTTGGCGGCCAGGATGTCCTGGTCGCTGGTCGGCGTATAGAGTAGGGCCTCCAGCGTTTTACGCTCTTTTTCGCCTGCCAGGCTGTCCGCTGCGATTACACTGGACACCATCAATGGCAGGATCAGGTACATGGGCGCAAAGTAATAGACGGCCAGCAAAATCACCATGCGTTGCGCGTCGTCGTATCCAGCGAACTCCGCTTGGAAACTGGCTGGCAATTGTTCCAGCCAGAGGGCCAGGTCATTTTGGGTGTCGGCTGCTGCCATGTCGCCGAAAAACTGCGGCAGCGCGGCAAACAGCCCCGGCAGCAGAACGCAGACCAGCACAGGCACGACTAGCAGCGGGATCATGACGCCGCGGCTGCGGCGGATGACCTTTAGGTCTTTGCGGATAATGGCCGTGATCGCACGCCAGTTCATAGCCTCTCTCCTGGGAGGGCATGCAATGCGAAGTAGACATCCTCCAGCGATGGCTCGGCGTAGTCTACACGGTACAGCCGAACCCCTGCGCCCGCCAGCGCAGCCACCAACGCTGGAATGCGCGTGCGCGGGATATCTTCCACCTGAAGCGCCGCCACCTCCGTTTGCACCGCGCGCAGCGCTTGCTGGTCCAATACCTGTCCTGCCTGGGCCACGTCTGCCGGTTCAATCTCGACGCGCAACTGGACGGTGGGCGCGATGCGGCGCGCCAACTCGCTGGGCGTGCCCAGGGCGAGCAGACGGCCCTGCTGCAGCACTGCGACCCGGTCGCAAAGCCGCTGGGCCTCTGCCAGGTTATGTGTACACAGAAACACGGTGCGCCCCTCCTGGCGGCTGAGACGCAGGATCAGGTCATGCAACTGGCGGGTCGCCACGGGGTCCAGCCCTGCCGCCGGTTCGTCGAGAAAGATCAAGTCCGGTACATGGAGCAGCGCGCGTGCCAGGGCGAGGCGTTGTTTCATGCCCTTGCTGTAGGCCGCCACCCGCTCCTGGCCGCGATCCGCCAGCCCAAAGGTTTCCAAAAGCTGGGTCACCCGTGCGGGCAATTCGGACTGCGGCACGCCATAGACTGCACCCGAAAAGGCCAGGTTGTCCCATGCGCTCAACCGTTCGTCTAGCGAGGGTGTTTCCGTGAGTACGCCGGTGCGCTGGCGCAATTGAGGCCCCTGGCGCGAGGGGTCCAGCCCCAGGACGCGCAGCGTTCCCGCGGTCGGCTCCAGCAGCCCGTTGAGCAGGCGGACGGTGGTCGTCTTGCCTGCACCGTTGTGACCCAGCATCCCAAAGATTTCACCTGGCGCAACCGACAAACTCAGGTCATCTACCGCACGAACCGCCCCAAAATGACGTGTGAGGTGGGTGACTTCGATAACGGGTGTCAAGCTTATTTCTCTTTTCCGTGAGCCAATTCAATTGCAACGGATACAGTATAACCTAGACGACCAGCAGCGTCACGCCCAGGGTCACCGTCAACCCCAATATCACGCCAGGCAGCATCGCCCGGCGTAAGCCTGCTGAACCGGTGGCAAAGACCAGGATGGTTTTGCTCAAGGTATTGGAGAGTACCGCCAGGATGACGGCATAGGCAGCGGTGCGGATGCTGATGGCAGCGTCATGGCCGCTGAGTTCCGCCATGGAGAGCGTGATGGCATTGACATCGGCCAGCCCGGCAACCGCGCTGGACAGATAGAGGCCGGTGTCGCCCAGATAGAACTGAGCCAGGCGCGAGATCAGCAGGATGGCTGCATAGAGCACGCCAAAGGCCAGCGCCGGTCCCAACTCAAACGGGTTGACCAGGGTCATCGATTCGCTGGTGGCGTCACTGTGACGGAAGTAGAGCAGCGCGGCGTAGCCCACCAGTGCCAGGCCCGCGGCGACAAGGGGCAGCCAGACGACGCTCAGCAGCGATGTGTTGAGTGCCGCCACGGCAATGAGCACGCGCAAAAACATCATTGCCCAGGCAATGGTGATGGCGACGGCAAAGGGGCGCGCTAACGCCT
>CAZYQJ010000815.1:0-2563 GCA_964649925.1 uncultured Litorilinea sp. | reverse complement strand
GGACCCCGCTGCGGACAAGAATTGCTCGCTGGTCAGCAGATTGGTGGTAAAGATCGCGCTGGAAAGCCCCTGCGGGACTGCGTTGTGCAGGGAGATGGCTTCCTCCAACTCCTCATAACTCAGGATGTAGAGGATGGGCGCAAAGGTCTCCTCGCAGACGAGCGGCGTCTGGCCGGGCATGCGCACGATGGTGGGTTCGACAAAGTGGGGGCCGATATCGGGCCGGGCCGCGCCGCCGGTGACGACCTCGCCGCCCTGCGCCCGCGCCGTATCCAGCGCGGCCATCATCTTTTCCACGGCAGCGGCGTTGACGAGCGGCCCCATCAACGTGCCTGGCTGCAGCGGGTCGCCGATGGGCACGCTCCGGTAGGCGCGCACCAGCCGGTCGGTCAGTTCGTCCACAATCGAGCGGTGGGCGATGATGCGGCGGGTCGTGGTGCAGCGCTGCCCAGCCGTGCCGACTGCGCCAAAGAGGATGGCGCGTGTCGCCAGGTCCAGGTCGGCGTCCGGCGCGACGATGATGCCATTGTTGCCGCCGAGTTCGAGCAGGCTGCGTCCCAGGCGGCGTGCCACGGCTTGCGCTACGTGCCGTCCGACCCGGATCGAACCCGTGAAGCTGACCAGCGGCAGGCGGATGTCATTGATCAATGCCTCGCCCACCCCCTCGTTGTCGCCGATCACCAGTGTAAAGATGCCGCTCAGCCCGTGGTCGGCCATGACCTGGTTGCAGAGATGCTGCACGGCCACAGAGACCAGCGGCGTCACGGGAGACGGCTTCCAGACCATGGTGTCGCCACAGACGGCGGCAATCGCCGCGTTCCAAGACCAGACGGCCACCGGGAAGTTGAAGGCGGTGATGATGCCGATGGGGCCGAGCGGATGCCACTGCTCCATCATGCGGTGATGGGGGCGCTCGGACTGCATGGTCAGCCCGTACAACTGGCGTGAGAGGCCAAGTGCAAAGTCGCAGACGTCGATCATCTCCTGCACTTCGCCAATGCCTTCGGCGCGGATTTTGCCCATTTCCAGTGTGACCATTTCGCCCAGCGGTTCCAGATGGTCGCGCAGGGCGTTGCCCAGGTCGCGCACGACCAGCCCGCGTTTTGGGGCAGGAACCATGCGCCATTGGAGAAATGCCTGCTGTGCGGCCTCCACAACGCAGTCATAGGTGGCGGCGGTGGCCTGCACCACGCTGGCGATTGGCTCGCCGGTGGTCGGATTATAGGAGACCAGGCGTGTTCCGTTTGGGTCGGTGATCCAGCCGTCCGGGCCGGTGCACGCACCTGGGTTGACCTCTTGCAGGTGAAGTTTGTTGAGGAGAGATTGCATAGATAGAACCTCCTGGCGCAATCTGGGATGCGAAAGCAGCGGTGGCGCGGTTGCCACTCCCTGATCCCATTTGACAAGAGAGTGGTGTGGCTTCATTATATATCAGCCGGATGGTAAATCCGCCAGCGCGCTGCTCCCACACTCAGCCGCTGCTGCCAATGATCCGTTACCCAATGCGCGATATCGAGGGCATTATGGACGAACCGAGAGCGCGCTGCCGCGCCACCACCAAGGCCGGTACTCCCTGCAAAAACCCGGCTCGACCTGGATCCGACTACTGCGCCGTACACCTGCGTGCGATGGGGGGGACGAACCCTGCGGCGCAGGCTGCAAGCCCGATCCCGATGCCATCCGCCCCAGAGGGGTTTGGCGAGGCCAGCCCTGAACTGCTGATCCAGGAACTCGAAGTGCTGGCGCGCGAGGTGGCGCGGCGTATGCAGTCCGCCCCGATGACGCCTGCCCAGGTTCTTGGCCTCTTGAACAAGAGTGTGGGCCGGTTTGCGCCCGAAGTCCCGCGCGAAGTGCTGCGCGACTTGGAGCGCAACCTGGAAGGCACTTCGTTCCAAGACCTGGTGGACCCGGAGACGCTCAAGGGGCTGTGGTATGTGATGAGCTATTCGATGCAGGGGGCGTCTCAGGCCACGCGCCAGCGCATCTATGACCGGCTCAAGGTGCTGCCGGGCTTTGAGGTGATCGCCGACCTGGCTGGCAACCTGGAAGGAACCTCCCCGCGCGACCTGGTAGACCCGGCGACCTGGAAGGGATTTTGGTATATCCTCCAGCATACGGCCCAACAGCAGGTCGCCGACGCCAAACGGCGGGTGCTGGGCCGGAACGAACCTCCGCCCGCGTGATGGGTGCATCAGGGGATCTCGGCGGCCAGCCGGTCGATCTGCGCGGCCAAGTCCAGGTCTTTGCGGCTGATGGCGTTGCCTGCATCGTGCGTCACTAAGTCGATGGTCACGCGGTTGTAGACATTACACCATTCGGGGTGATGCTGGGCGCGTTCAGCGATAAAGGCGACCTTGGTCATGAAGGCGAAGGCGTCCACGAAGTCGGTAAAACGAAATTCGCGGTGTAGTTTGCCATCCTGGATCGACCAGCCAGGCAGTTCCTTCAACCCAGCAGCGATCTCGTTGTCGCTGAGTGCGGCGATTTTTGCCATGTCCCATCCTCCTGATTTATACGCCATTCGAGCGTAGGCGCGTCATCCCCATTCCAATCCAAGCAAAGA
>CAZYQJ010000814.1:0-2571 GCA_964649925.1 uncultured Litorilinea sp. | reverse complement strand
ACGGGTCGGAGCGGGTCATCGGGTCGAATGTCGTGGCCGCGCTCAGCGGTGAGGTGGATGAAGCCTTTGCGCGCGCCTATGAACCGATGCCGTTGGTATTTCCGCGCGACCACGGCGCGCACCCGGCGTATCGCACCGAGTGGTGGTATTTCACCGGCAACCTGGCCGACGATCAGGGGCGTGAGTACGGCTATCAGTTCACCATCTTTCGCAGCGCGCTGACCCCGCATCAGCCTGAACGCACCTCCGACCTGGCGACCAACCAGGTCTATATGGCGCACTTTGCCCTGACCCATGCCCAAGCCGGGGAACATGTCAGCTTTGAACGCTACAGCCGCGGCGCGGGCGGGCTGGCGGGCGCACAGGGGGAGCCTCACTTCTCCGCCTGGCTGGAGGATTGGTCGGTGCAGCAGACGGCAGCGGATACGATGCAGGTGCAGGCCGCGGCCACGTCGGAGGAGGGGGCTGATTTCGCGCTGGCATTGACGCTGCGCGAGACGCGGCTGCCAGTGCTACATGGCGATGCCGGGCTGAGCCAAAAGGGGCCGGAACGCGGCAACGCCAGCTATTACTACAGCCTCATCGGGCTGGAATCGAGCGGCACGATCACCTGGGATGGGCGCAGCACGGCGGTGACAGGCCGCAGCTGGATGGACCATGAGTTTGGCACAAGTGCGCTCAGCGCCAATGCCCTGGGCTGGGACTGGTTCAGCCTCCAACTCGACAACGGCATGGCCGTTATGTTTGCGCGCATTCGCACCGAGGACGGGGGATCGCTGGGCGAGTTTGAGGGCACGTTGGTCGGGCCGGACGACTCGCTGCAGGTCATCAACCAGGACGACTTTACGCTGGAAGCCCTGGATCAGTGGACCAGCCCGCGCAGCGGCATCACCTATCCATCCGGCTGGCACGTCGATTTTCCCGCGCAAGACCTGTCGTTGACGCTGACCCCGTTGGTGCGCGACCAGGAGATGGATGTGAGTTTTGTCTATTGGGAAGGAGCTGTCATGGTGGAGGGGACGCAGGCAGGCGCGCCTGTCGGCGGGCGCGGCTATGTGGAGTTGACCGGCTATGGCAGCCGCGCGAGCAGCAAATACCAGCGTTAGGCCAAGCCATTGGCCGCCAGCCGTTCCTGGGCCAGCCTCAGCACTTCGGTTTCGCCGGAGAAGGTGAGGATGGCCTGGGCCTCTGTCAACGAGAACCAGCCCACGGCATCCACTTCGTAGGAATCATCTGAGAGCGTGCCGCCCACGACGCGCAGCAGGTAGAAATCGACGGACTTATGGACGAGTTCCGGTTCGAGTCGGCGGTACGTGTCCCAATACCAGTATTCAATTGTCCGCAAAAACGCCTCATGTTCGCTGCGCAGCCCCACTTCTTCCTCGACCTCGCGGATGGCGGTTTGGATCGACGTCTCATGCGCCTCGCGCGAGCCTTTGGGGAGTTGCCAGCGCTTGCCCCCCTGGGTGGCGATCAGCGCGATCTGGATTTCGCCGCTTGTGGGGTGGCGGCGATAGGCCACGCCGCCCGACGAGTGAGCGCGGCGGACGCGCTGCCCGCGGTGTCTGCCCGGAGCGGGAAGTTCCTGCGGGTTTGGTCTGTTTGGATCCACAGGTGTCCTCATCACCCTACCCAACCCTGTTGAATATCTGCCCTCGATCAGAGCCAGCGGCGCGAGCGGAAAAATGCCAACATGCCCGCGGCCACGGCGATAAACACAATCCAGGTAAAGAGATACCCCCAACGCCAGTGTAATTCGGGCATAAAGTCAAAGTTCATGCCATAGACCCCGGCGATAAAGCTCAACGGGATGAAGATGGTCGAGATGATAGTCAAGACCTTCATGACCTCGTTGAGCCGGTTGCTGGCGAGCGTCAGGTGGGTGGTCATGACGCCGTTGACCAGGTCGCGCATGCTCTCGGCCAGGTCGGCCAGCCGGAGAATGTGGTCATACAGATCCTGAAAATAGATGCGTGCCTCGGCAGGGACAACGCTCACCTCGTCGTGCGCCAGATGCGCCAACACCTCGCGCTGGGGCAGGAGGATCCGGCGCAGACGCAGCGCACTGCTTTTGGCGGTCAGGATATCGTTGAGGATCTCGTTTTCATTGATCTGCCGCTGTAGAAAGATCAGGTCGCCCAACTCCTCGATGCGCGCCTCGAATTGCTCCAGCAAGGCGATATAGCCATCCAGTTGTTTATCCAGCAGTTCATAGAGCAGCAACACGGGGCTGCGCGCCAGGCCTCGCTCTCGATGATAGTCTACATTCCACAGCCGGTCAATCGACGCACTGGGGCCGACGTGGCTGGTGATCAGGTAGTTCGGCCCCAAAAAGATATCGACTTCGATGGTGTCGATGTCCATGCGTTCGTCGCCCAGCCGGAAGGTATGAAAGACGAGATAGAGATAATTGCCGTAGTCGTCAATCTTGGGCACATGCACATCGTTGATGGCGTCCTCCACAGCCAGCGGGTGGAAGTGGAATATCTTGTCAAGGACGTTCACCTGCTCGTCGGCAGTGGCGTTTTGCATGTCGATCCACAGGCGTGAGCGCGGGTCTTTGAGCGCAGC
>CAZYQJ010000813.1:786-2575 GCA_964649925.1 uncultured Litorilinea sp. | reverse complement strand
GGTTCCTCTCAAAAACCGTGTCCCGCGCGAAAAAACGGCAAATCCCACCTCCGGGCTACCGTATCGTTATGACAAACCGTAATAACAAAGCTGCCGTCACAATCTCGCCAGGCATCGTCCAAAGCCAGGCCTACCCCTGAAAAACAATGGCTGATTATATCATAGTAGCCTGGGCAATCCCCAACATCTGTGGGCCAGCACACGGCTTTACTTCTTTCCAATCCGTCGCCTGCGCGGTGTCTGAATCACACTTTCGCACCAGATTTTACAGATCAGAGGACGGGTGATATGCTTGCCCACACTCCCGGCGTTGTGCTGCCGGGGGTGCATTCGCCACGCAAGGGAGGAAGCATGTCGAGCCAAACTACCGAAGAACGCAGCGACCGGCTGCCGGTCAACGGCCAGGCGGGCAGTGAACTGGCTGCGTCACGACCTGGCTTACCTACATCTACCCAGTCTGTCCATGCCGGGGAACGCCGTTTTCGCGCGCACGACAGTTTGACCGTGCCCATCGTCCAGACCGCGGTCTACACCTTTGAGGATACGGCCGCGCTGGCCGATTACTATGCCGAGCGCATGTTCTGGGAGGAACCAGAACGCGAAGAGTACGGGCGCTACGGCAACCCCACAGTGCGCGCGGTGGAGGCCAAACTGGCTGCGCTGGAAGGCGCACAGGACGCCATGCTGGTGAGCAGCGGCATGTCCGCGCTCACGTCCACGCTGCTGCTGATGCTCTCCAGCGGCGACCACATGATCCTCACCGACCAGTGTTATCACGCCACTTTGACCTTCTGCACCCAACTGCTCAAGCGCTTTGGCGTGGAATGTACCGCCGTTCCCTGTGGCGACTATGCGGCGCTAGAGGCGGCCATTCAGCCCAACACCCGCCTAATCTATGCTGAATCGCCTACCAATCCCTTTATGCGCTGCCTGGACTATGCCCGGCTCGTCGAGATCGCCCGCCGCCACCAGGTCAAAACAGTGGTCGATACGACCTTTGCTACCCCCGTCAACCTGCGCGCCCTTGACCTGGGCGTGGACCTGGTGATCCACAGTGTGACCAAATATCTGGCGGGCCACAATGACGTGATGGCTGGGGCCGTGATCGGCAGCTATGATGCCCTCACGCCGCTGCGCCAGGCGCAAGGGATGCTCGGCGGCATTGTAGACCCGCATGCCGCTTATCTAATCCTGCGCGGGATCAAGACGCTGGCGCTGCGCGTGGCGCGCCATAATCTGAATGGGCTGACCGTGGCGCGTTTTCTGGAAGCCCAGCCCAAGGTGCGGCGCGTCTGGTATCCGGGGCTGGAAAGCCACCCGGATCATGCTGTGGCCGCGGCCACTATGGTGGGGTTTGGCGGCGTGGTTACGTTTGAGATCGACGGCGACCGTGAACAGACGCACCGCTTTATCGACGCACTGCGTATCCCCACCATTGGACCCAGCCTGGGCGGGGTGGAAAGCATGATCAGCCCGCTAGCGTTGATGGGCTATGCCGATCTGCCCCAGGAAGAGCGGGATGAGTTGGGCATCAGCGATCAGTTGGTGCGGCTGTGTATCGGGATCGAGGAGACCGAAGACCTGCTGGCCGACCTAGCGCAAGCCCTCGCCCAACTTTAGCGGGGACACAGGCCGACGATGACCGGCCTATAACCTGGTGCGTCGGGTACAGTAAACCACCATGCCGGGTAACAAGTCCGGCATGGTAGCCATCAAGTCATACCAGCCGCGTAATACTTCCGTCCTTGAGCCTACACGTGCCGGTAGGCGTAGGTGCGGCGGTAGCCGT
>CAZYQJ010000813.1:0-776 GCA_964649925.1 uncultured Litorilinea sp. | reverse complement strand
TTTTCCCGGCCTGGCGCAGCGGGTAGCGCCAGAGCGAGCGCAGCCCGCGGCGCGCAATCTGGGTGGGGCTGTAGGTCTTGCGGCACAGCCAGTCATAGGCCGAGCGCAGTTCTTCCACCGTGAAGTTCTTGGGGACAAAGGTGACGTGTGCCGTGTCGTAGGTACTCCACGGCATGTCCAGCAGCCGGTTTTCGCGCTCCAACTGCTCGCGGAACGGCGTCTTGGGGAAGGGCGTTAGCATCGTCGTGCTGATGCTGTCTAACTCGCTGGTGCGGATGAAGTCCCACATGGCCTGGAAGGTGGCCGGGGTGTCCTCGTCAAAGCCCATCACGAACAGGCCGACCACGCCCACCCCGGTGGCGCGGATGGTGCGGATCGCCTCGGTGGCGCTAGTCGCCACGCCCTTGGACTTGCCGCCCAGTTCCCGGCGGTTGTCGGGGTTGACGCTCTCAAAGCCGATAAAGTGCTTGTCCAGATGCGCCGCCCGGCTCATCTCCAGCAGTTCGGTGTGCTTGGCAATGCTCATCTCCGACTGGCAAGTCCAGCCGAGCAGGTCGAGTTTGGCGAGTTCCTCAAAGAGCGTGGCGCAATAGTCTGGGGCGGTGGTGAAGTTGAGGCCAAAGTTGTCGTCGGTGAGGAAGAAGCGTTTGATGCCGCGGCGCTTGATCTCGTCGATCACCTCGTCCACCGGGCGCAGCCGCATGCGCCGCCCGCTGACGCGAATGGCAGTACAGAAGGAGTAGTTGCGCGGGCAGCCGCGCGTGATCTCCAGATAG
>CAZYQJ010000812.1:0-2576 GCA_964649925.1 uncultured Litorilinea sp. | reverse complement strand
ATTTGCCTGTACCGGTGGGGGCTTCGATCAACGCTACCGACGGGTTGAGCAGGGCGCGCTGGACAGCCTGGGCCATCTGCACCTGGCTTGGACGCAGTTCATAGCCGTCTAGCGCCGCGGCCAGCGGTCCATCCGGCCCAAAAAACGCCGCCAGGTCCGTGCGCGCCAGTTCGGAGTCCGCCAGGTCGGAGGATACACCCGCATCGGGCAAATCCACCACCGGGACATCGGGCGCAGCGGCAGGGTCAGGAACTGGTTTTGCAGGTTGGCGGCGCGCTGGACACATAGCAGAAGTCTAGCACAGATGTGCGGTAGGCTCAACTCGCCTTTACACGCGAACCAAACAAAACGGCGGGCGGCCCGAAGGCGCACCCGCCGCTCTAGTCTTCAAACTAGATGCCGATCCCAGTTGGCTTTTACTCCGACGGAGGAACCAGCATCACCGTGTCAATCGCATGGATCACGCCATTGGTCGCCATGATATCCGGCGTGACGACATTGGAATCGTTCACCTTGACGACCTCGCCGCTCACCTGGAAGCGCACAGGCTGGCCCTGTTGGGTGGTGGCCTGCATCCCATTGGAGATGTCGGCGGAAGCGACCTCACCCGACAGCACATGGAAGAGCAGGATATCAGTCAACTGGTCCGTCGGGTTTGCCAGCAACGCGTCCAGCACACCGGCAATCGGTTCCTTGGCAAAAGCGGCATCGGTGGGCGCAAAGATGGTGAAGGGGCCTGCGCCCTGCAGCGCCGCGGTCAGGTTGGCGGCCTCAAGCGCCTGCAGCAGCGTGTTGAAGCTGCCCGCCGCTTCCATCGCGGCCACCAGGTCTACCGTGGCGGTAGAGCCGGTAGCGCCCTCATCCGCTGCGCCTGTCTCTTCAGTCTCGGTCACGCCGGTCGTGTCGGTGACATCAGCCGTGTCGGTGACATCAGCCGTATCCGTGGCCGGCTCGGTGGCCGTGGCGCTCTCAGTCTCCGTCACGGTGGCGGTGGTGGTTAGCGCATTGCTGCCCACGACGCCAGTCGCAGGGGTAGCCGCCTCCGTTGTCGCCGCGGTAGTCTCGGCTGCGGCCGGAGCCGTGCTGGCGATCCCTGCGCTGATCTCAGCCTGGGTGGGCAGTTGGAGCGTGTCGCCAACCTCGATCACATTGCAGTTGGCAAGGTTGTTGTAGGCGCAGAGTTCATCCCACAGCGACACGTCGCCGTAGATATCGCGCGCAATCAGGCTGATGGTATCGCCCGCCTGCACCACGTAGGTTTCGCCCGGCGTGCCGGTGCGGGTTGTGGCCGCTGTGCCGGTGGTTGTGGTGCCAGTTGTCTCCGTAGTAGTCGTGCCGGTGGTGGCAGCCGTGTCAGTCGCCACAACCGTACCTGTCAACGTCGCAGTCGAGGTGATGCCTTGCTGCGCCGTCAGGGTCTGCTGCGAATCATCCACCAGGAGCCCGCCCTCGACACTCAGCGTATAGGTTGCAGGCACAGCGGAGTTGTTGTAGACGATGACCGTATAGGTTCCCGTCCCCGAAGCGGTGAAGGTGGCCCGGCGTTGGTTGGTGGCCAGACCCGGTTCGCTGCTGCCTGCGGCCAGTGCAACCTGGGCCGGGTTTGTCGCGCCGGTTCCCGTGCGGATGCGGTTGAAATTGGCCTCGTCCAACACCCAGAAGTTGAGCCGACCTGCCAGTTGGCTGTTGTCCTGCGGGTCGTAGCTGAGGGTCAGGGTGACACGGGCATCGCGCTCGTTCGGCTCCAAGGCCAGATAATGCTGATCGTTCTGCTCCGGCAGTTCGCCTCGCATTTCCTGGGCACGCACCACACCGGGAACCCCAATCGCCGTCGGGGTCTCAGCCGCCGCCACTTCAGTGGACGTCGTGGTCGTGGTGGTAGTCGTGGTGCTGGTGGCTGTGGTCACAGACGTGGCGGCCGGGGCCGGAGTTTCCGCCGCTTCAGGAGTCGCCTCGGCATCCGCAGCCTCATCGGTCTCCTCGCCATCCTCAGTCTCACCGTCGCTGATCGGGGTCGGGGTCGCCTGTAGATCGCGCACCTGGCCCTGGTCATCCGTGATCACAGCGTTGGTCACCACGACACTGAAATCGGCATCGCTACTGCCATCGTTAAAGAGGACAATGGTGTACGCACTCGCGCTTGCATTGAACGAATACACCTGTTCATTGGCCGGGGAAGAGGAGCTTGCCCGGCTGCCAATTCCCATATTGGCCTGCTGAATATTGGCGCTACCGTTGATCACCTGGTTGAGATTGTTTTCATCCAGCACATAGAAGCCCAGCCCGCTGTTCTGCGGGTTTTCGACCCCCCAGGTGGTCGTGACGGTGACAGCCTCGCCCTGGGTCTGCGGTTCAAGCCCCAGCCAGACTTTGGCGAATTGTCCCCCCGTAAGCACGCCTGCGACCTGTTGAGCACGCAGGGTTTCTTGAGAAACAGGCGCTGCCCACGCTGCGGGGACGCCCATGACAGCAGTCGAAGAGAGCACCAAAGCGGTGATCATCCCAACGGCGAAAAGCTGTCTAAGCTTGTTCAGTGACATCGTGTCTATTACCTCCAATCACGTTCTGATGAAAGT
>CAZYQJ010000811.1:0-2585 GCA_964649925.1 uncultured Litorilinea sp. | reverse complement strand
GCCGCGGCTCGACCAGCAAAGGGTGGTCTTCGCCATTGACGGTGAGGGTTACCGGCAATCGTGTTGGGTTCATGGGTCGCTCCGTTGGTTGTGTCTGTCACCGTGGATCAGGTTTATGCCATTCAGCCACAGGAGGATGGCCAGGGTCAGGAAGGGCGATTACCCGCGCCGCGCAACATACCGGCAGATGTATCTGCACCCTGTATCGAGATAGAGGGGAGACGCCTGGACAGCGAATTGACAGGACGTTTGTGCCAAAACAGCGCTATACTGATGGCAGAGTCTTTAAGGCTCACAGGATGCCCAGGCCGCATTGCCACCCCCATCGATGCCTGCATCGCCGCACCGCCCAGACCACCCGGTCTGGGCATCCTTTTTTATACAGAAGCGCACAGCGCCACGCCCGGCGACGCTTGGAACCATTGACCCCCCGCGTGCGTAATGAGGGTGCAGGAAGCACTTTCTAGATCGGGGACAATTCATATGGACGCGCCCAACTCGCCCTCCCCCATGACGCAGGAACTCCTGCGCACCAAGTGGACACCCCCCCGGCTCCGCGCGGCGCTGATTGCACGCCCCGTGCTCCTGGCACGGCTCGACCAGGGCCTCACGCGCAAGTTGACTCTGCTCTCCGCCCCTGCCGGGTTTGGTAAAAGCACGCTGGCGGCACAGTGGCTGGCCTCAGCGCAGTCCACCGCGGCGCTGCCCGTCGCCTGGGTATCGCTCGACCCTGGCGACAACGACCCTGTGCGCTTTTGGCGTTATCTGCTGACTGCCTGCCGCGAACGCTTTGACCCTGCTGCCTGCGAACCCGCGCTGGTGCAGTTGGCCCAGGTGGGGGAATCAGGGCTGGAGACCGTGATCACGACCTGGATCAATGCACTCGACCAGTTGGCGGACCATCATGTGCTGGTGCTGGAGGATTACCACCTTATCGACGCGCCGAGCGTGCATGCCACCCTGACCTTTTTGCTTGACCACTTGCCCCCGTCGCTGCATCTCGTGATACTGGCGCGGCAGGACCCGCCGCTGCCGCTGGCGCGGCTGCGCGCCCGCCATGAATTGAACGAACTGCGTGCCGATGACCTGCGCTTTACCCCGGATGAGATCCACGCCTTTTTACAGCAGACCCTGCCCACGCCCCTACCTGACGCCCAGGTCGCCCAACTGCGAGATCGCACCGAAGGTTGGCCCGCCGGGCTGCGGCTGGCCGCCCTCGCCATCGAAGGCCCGCGCGACACCCAGACCGTCGAACGCCTTCTGGCCGGGTTTGGCGGCGGGCATGGCCCGGTCGTCGACTACCTGGTCGAAGAAGTGCTGGCGGCACAGCCCGATTCGGTGCAGGATTTTTTGATCCGCACGGCCTTCTTGACCCGGCTGTGTGGGGACCTGTGCGATGCCGTGCTGGACAGGCAGGGGAGCGACCATCTGCTCGACGCGCTGGCGCGCGCCAACCTCTTTCTGGTTCCGCTCGACGAGGCGGGCCACTGGTATCGCTACCACGCCCTCTTTGCCGAGGCCATGCGCCAGGAGGCGCGGCGGCGGCTCGATCCGGCAGAGCGCGCTGCAATCTACACTCGTGCCGGAGAGTGGTATCAGGCGCATGGGCTGGTGGGTGAAGCGGTGGAGGCCGCGCTGGCCGCCCAGGACTTTGCCCGCGCCGCCACCCTCATTGGGCAGGCGATCGCGCCCCAACTGGTGCGTAATGAGCACCACACCCTGCGCCGCTGGCTGGCCGCACTGCCCGAAACAGTGCTGGCCGACCAGCCGGACCTGGCCTTTGCCTATGCCGCGGCCATCCAGTTTGCCTCCGACCGCCGCGCCCCGGAGACTTGGGCGCAGATGGCCGCGCCGCTGGAGATGGCCGAGCAGCGATGGGCAGCCGAGAACAACCGCGCGCGCCTGGGGACGCTTCACGCCCTGCGTTCACTGGCGCTGTGGTGGCAGGGCGATCTAGCGGGCACGTTTCCCGCGGCGCGCCAGGCGTTGGCGCTGCTGCCGGAGGATGAAACCCAATGGCGCGGGATCAGCCTGATCTTTGTGGCGCTGCAGGAGATCCTTGATGGGCAAATCGACGCGGCTTGGAAGCGTTGTCTCGCAGCACGCACCGTCTGCGAAGCCGCGGGAAACGTCTATGGCCTCTACAGCGCCCTGCACCTGATCGGCGAGGTCTACCGCCAGCAGGGACAGTTGGTGCAAGCGGCACAGACTTTCCGCCAGATCGCGGAGAGTGCGGAAGAGGTGCTTGCCCACCGCGACCAGGCCCTCTTTGAAAAGGGGTGGGCGTTGGTCGCCCTGGCCGCGGTTGAACTCGAGTGGAATCACCTGGACGAAGCTGAAAACGCCGCTGCCGCCGCCTGCGCCCTCGGCTATGAGATCGGAGAGGAGTACCTGTGGGTACAGGGCACGCTGCTGCAGGCGCGCGTCCTGGCGGCGCGCGGCGACCTGGCCGCGGCGCAAGCAGACCTGGCGCGGCTGGCGGTGCAGACCCCGCGGCGGCGCTGGACATTTCTGCCGCGCCAGGTGGCCTGCGCGCAGGCAGACCTAGCTATCTCCGCGGGCGACCTCGCCACGGCAGAACAGTG
>CAZYQJ010000810.1:0-2588 GCA_964649925.1 uncultured Litorilinea sp. | reverse complement strand
GGAGGCCTTGCCGATCGGCGCATGGATGTTGGCGGTCTTGTCGACGCGGAATTCGACGCGGCCCAATCGGGTCTCTTCGATGACGCGCGGCAGGTCTTCGGCGGGCAGAATCGTGCCGGTCTTGGGGCTGGGCATCAAGCCACGCGGCCCCAGCACGCGCCCCAACCGGCCCACGATGCGCATCATATCGGGCGTTGCCAACACTACGTCGAAATCCGTCCATCCCTTTTGGATGCGGTCGGCCAGGTCTTCGCCGCCCACGTAGTCGGCACCGGCCTGGCGCGCCAGTTCCTGCCCGTCCGGCCCCGCAAAGACGACAATGCGCACCTCACGACCGGTTCCGGCGGGCAGGGTCACCACCCCGCGCACCTGCTGTTCGGCATAGCGGGGGTCTACCCCGGTACGCATGTGAACTTCGACGGTTTCGTCAAACTTGGCGTTTGCCAGTTCTTTGACTTTCTGGATCGCCTCTTCGGGCGAGTACTGCTCGTTGGGGTCCACCTGGGACCGCAGTGCGTTGTAACGCTTGCTGTGCTTTGGCATTTTGACTCCTTTGTGGTCCAAGCGGGACGGATGTCCCTTCCACAATGATCCATTCTCTCACAAACGCTGCGCCGGTTGGGGCGCAGGGGTATTCATGCTCAGTCGACAACGGTCACGCCCATGCTGCGGGCTGTGCCTTCGACCATCTTCATGGCGCTTTCCAGGCTGACGCCGGTCAAGTCCTTGAGTTTAACCTCGGCGATCTCGCGAACCTGCGCCCTGGTGATCTTGCCGACTTTGCTCTTGTTCGGCTCGGCGCTGCCGCTCGACAGCCCGGCGGCCTTCTTGATCAGATCCGGGGCCGGTGGGGTCTTGGTGATAAAGGTGAAGGAACCATCTGTAAAGATGGAGATCTCCACCGGGATGACCTGCCCCATCATGCTTTGGGTGCGCGCATTGTACTCCTTGCAGAAGCCCATGATGTTCACGCCGTGCGGCCCCAAGGCGGTACCAACCGGGGGTGCCGGGTTTGCCTTCCCGGCTTGCAGTTGCAGTTTGACGACTGCCTTTAGTTTCTTTGCCATGATTTGCTCCTTCTGGTTCTGGTGTGCGCCGGCAAGCGGCTGGCGACCGCAGCCTGGCTCCCAGAGGCCAGCGTTTTGGAAAAAACTTCGACTACGCGATTATCAACACGAACCTAAATCATGAACGGGAAACCCGTTCTCACAGACGACGCGGCTGCTGTGCACAACCGCGTCGGCAATCCACCGCATCACCGGCCATGTCCGGCCTGTTGCAGAACAACCCGCTCAGGGGGCTAGTCGTCGCGCTCTAACTGGAGGAAATCCACCTCCACCGGGGTTTCCCGGTTAAAAAAGCTGACGAGCACCTTGGCCTTGCCTTTGTCCGGGTAGATTTCGTCTACCGTGCCGCTGAACTCGGCAAAGGGGCCGCTCATGATCCGCACATGTTCGCCAGGTTGGAAGTTGACTTTGATGCGGGGTTCATCGCTTTCGATGCGCCGCATGATCTTGTCGACTTCTTCTTGGCGCAGCGGGGTCGGCTTGTTGCCCATGCCCACAAACCCGGTAACGCCCGGCGTATTCCGCACCACATACCAGCTATCTTCATCCATGAACATGTTGACCAGGATGTAGCCGGGGAAGACTCGCCGTTCGACTTCTTTGCGCGCGCCTTTGCGAATCTCGATCTCTGTCTCGGTGGGGACCACCACATCAAGGATTCGCGTAGACATGCCCATCGACTCAGCGCGGTGCTCGATATTCTTCTTGACCTTATTCTCCATGCCGGAGTAGCTGTGGATTACATACCACTGCGCTGTCGCGCCATCCTCTGCTTCTTCGGCATCTAACTGCGCGGCGATTTCCGCATCCAATGCCGCTAACTCTTCATCGGTCTGGGCGCTGGATTGCTGGTCTTTTTCCTCATCGACCATAGTTGTCTCCTTTACCAAACGCCATCCTTTCCCTCTATACGCCCCGGCTCTCCGGTAAATGCACTACAATCAATGGCGTCGGAGCCGGTAGGCGTTTCGGCAACCGAGACCTTAGGTCACCTGCAAGAATAGGGCGATCAATAGACTGAAAAACGAATCGACGCCAAACAGCACAATCGCCGAGACCGTTGTCACGACGAGCACCACCCAAGTGAGACGCAATCCTTCTTCACGCGTCGGCCAGGTGACCTTGGCCACCTCAGCGCGCGTGTCCTTGAGATAGCGCACAAGGGCGTTGTCTGGCTTCGGTTTAGTGGAAACAGAACGGCTCATATCGCACCTAATGCTTTCACTCCACTTTGCGGAAAATCGCCACCGGCTTGCATCAAGCCGGTGGCGATTTCAGGCAGGCGAGGCAGGACTTGAACCCGCAACCTGCGGTTTTGGAGACCGCTGCTCTGCCAATTGAGCTACTCGCCTTTATGACACAGTATCTGGGGACGGCTTGGCAGCCCCCAGATACTGGACGTGTCTTATTTGAGGATTTGGGTAATGACGCCTGCGCCGACGGTGCGACCGCCCTCACGGATGGCGAAGCGGCTGCCCGCCTCCAGCGCCACCGGCGAGATCAACTCCACCTTCATGTTGA
>CAZYQJ010000809.1:0-2593 GCA_964649925.1 uncultured Litorilinea sp. | reverse complement strand
AGCGATGGCTGCTACGCTGCCTGCTGGGCGACAAGGCGCGCCCCTATCACAATACAAAACGCCGCTGCCCGTTGGGCAGCGGCGCACATAGTCGAGGTAAAAGCCTGAAAGGCGCTATTGCAGCGACAGAACCACGTTCACATCGGAGGGCAAGAACTGCGGGATGATCTGCTCGCGTACCAACTGGTTGACAGCCGGATCGGCTAACGGCGAATCGCCAACCAGCGGGGTTGCCAACGCAAGCGCGGCCAAGAGCGAAGCCTCATCGTAGTTGACCGTCAGCGCATCCGCGCCGTCCAGCCGCACGATGAGCGCGCCGGGGTCAGTATCCAGTTGAATCTCCTGTGCGCCCGTCGTCTGGAGCGTATTCACAAGGTCAGGGGGCAGCGCGGGCAGCGCGATCCCTAACTGGCTGAAATCCTCAGCACTCAAGCCGCCCAACATCGTCAGGTTGCCGTTGGCATCCACCGACGCAGTCACCCGCATCATGGCCGCGGTGGGACTGGCTTCCACCGGCTGCAATTCAAACACCGGCTCCGCGGGCATCTCGGCGGCTTCGGCTCCCTCGGCGGGCGGCACGGTCAGCGTGACGTTGGGTCCGACGTCGGTTGCGACCTGCACCAGGGTAAGAAGCCCCTCGGCATCCGTGCCCACCATCGGCCCAGCAATCCCGGCGACGGTCGCCAGCGATTCACCTGTCCAGGTGATGTTGGGTAGCGGCTGGCCGTTGGCCGCCAGGAAAAGCCCCTGCTCCTGCAGGCTCACATCCAGCCGTTGGACACCCGCCGACTGAAGTTGCTGCACCGTATCAGCGGGTACTGTACCCGCACCGGCAACGGGGAAGCCGAGCGTACGCACGCTGCCATCCGGCGCAATCTCGATGTTGACGGGGGTCAGTTCCGTCTCAACCGCCTGCTCGCCCGTAAAGGATACGGCCACCGTGGCCTGGGCCGCGGACAGCAGCGGCGCGACCTGGCCAATCGTCTCGACCAGGCCGGGGTCCGCCACGAAGGCGGGCAGCACTTCGACCAGCGTGCTTAGCCTGGCGCTGTCATAGGCGATGCTTGGCAGTGGCTCACCGTTGAGCGCCAGATCGATCCCGTTCGGATGCACCGAGACTTGGACATTTTGCGCGCCAAGGGTATTGAGTAAGCCCAGCGTGTTCGCATCCAGCGAAGGCAAGCTCATGCCCAGCAGCGGCTCAAGATTGGCCGCGGGCACCCCTTCAATCAACATGTTGCCTTCCGGGTCAAAGGTCAGGCTGCCAATGGTCAACGGCCCAATCGCCAGGCTCTCCGGGGTCTCTGCGGTAATGTCCGTCTCTCCGCTCCAACGGGGGATGTCCAACGCGGCCGCGCCGTTGACGGGTGGAATATTGAGGGCAGCGCCTAGCCCAATGGTGCGCAGCCAGGGCAACGCGCGCGCGATCATCTGGCCGTTCGGCACCTGGGGCAGCCGCGGCAGGATCTCCTGCAGTTGTTCCACTGAGGCCTGATCCCACTTCAAATACGGCAGTTCGGCCCCATTGGCGTAGATATGCACACCATTGTAGCCGATACGAATTTCAAGCTTCTGGATATTGGCAGACTGCCACTGTTGGACCTGGCTCGCGGGCAATACGGCCCCAAGGTTGATGCCAAAGACACGCGCCGAGCCGTCGGGTTGCAGATGGACTTTGACCGATGGAAGGTTGAACCACGTCTTACCGGTTGTTCCTCCGCCGCAGGCGCCCAATACCAGACTAGCGATGAGAGCGACAACTAAGATTTTTACAATCTTTGGTTTCGCCTGCATGCCCAGTCTCCTTTAACGCATTTGAGAGTATTTATTTGATTGCTGGAATACGCAGATGAGTAATATGTGCATGTTAAGAATGAATGCACGGCTGGTCTCCGGAGCAATTGTGATGAATCATACAACAAAGCAAGGGAACACACAAGCGCTATTTCTCCTTGTTTTCTCTGGTAGTCGGGGGCTAACGCGAACGATTGTGCAGCGCGCGGCGCATGGCATCCTGGTCACTCCATGGTGTTTCCACTGTACCAAAACACATACTGCGCTCATGGCCCTTGCCAAACGCTGCCACCACATCCCCCGGCTGCGCCATATCCACGGCGGCCTGAATGGCGGCGCTGCGGTCAGGCACGATAACGAACGGTGCATTGGGGTCGGCGCGGCGCACGCCATCGGCAATCGCCGCGTTGATGGCGTCCAGGTCTTCGGTGCGCGGGTCCTCGGCAGTGATTACGGTGAAATCGGCCAGCCGCCCGCTGATTTCGCCCATGCGCCCCCGTTTTTCATGATCGCGCAGACCGGCGGAGCCAAAGACGGCGATCAACCGGCCCGGCTGCCCGTTGCGGCCGGGCCCCACCAGTGGGCGCAGGGTACACAACGCCCGTTCCAGGCTGGCGGGCGAATGGGCAAAATCGACCACAGCCAGAAAGTCCTGCCCCTCGTCGATGCGTTCCATGCGCCCGGAGACGCCCTGCATCTCCGCCACCCCCTGCCGGATCTGATCCGGCTCAATGCCCAGGGCCAATGCGACCGTCGCCGCGCACAGGATGTTATAGACGTTGAACTCCCCGATCAGCGG
>CAZYQJ010000808.1:0-2599 GCA_964649925.1 uncultured Litorilinea sp. | reverse complement strand
CTGCCATTCCCATTCGGTCGGCAGGCGGATTTCGGCATTGTCACCCACTCGCAGTACCCCACCCGGGTGCTCCATTTCCAGTCCGTTAAAACGATGGTTCATCCACCGGGCAAAGGCCACACTCTGATACCACGACACATTATCTCGCGGCGCATTCGCCAGCCGGGAACGTGCCCCGTATAACTTTTGCTTCCGGTAGTCCGCCGGCATCCTTTCCCACCAGGCAACGTTCTCAAAGCCGTCCTCCGCCTCCATGAATGCCTGAAACTGAGAATATGTCACCAGGTATTGGGCGATGAAGAACGGCCTCACCTCAAACTCACCGAACTCGAATTTATAAGCACCGTCAGAACCGGAGACAGACAGCCACAGCACATCCGGCAAGCCATTTTTCACCCCCACACCGGGACGCATATCCCCGATCATGGCGAGGCGGTCGCCAATGTCGCGGCGGCGCTCGTGGCTGGTTTGGTCGCGCGGCAGGGTTTCCAGTTCGCGCAGCAGCCGCTTCGCTTCCGGCTCGATGAAGTCGCGCTCCACCTCGTTCAGTTCAGGATGCAGGCGTTGCTGCATCGCGTAGACCAGCGTCAGCCGTGCGGCGGGCCACCGCAGGAAGTCGGGGCGGCCGCGCTTGTGCCAATCCTCAGCCCATGTGCGTACCTGACGCAGTAATATCAAATCTTCCTGCGCTTCGGCGATCCAGTCCTTGAGGCGCTCCCAACTGCGGAACAGCGCTTCGTGGGCGACTTCGAGTTCGGCCCTCACCCCCAGCCCCTCTCCCGCACGCTCCGCTGGGAGAGGGGAGCTATCCATGACCAATAACCGCGTCTCTACGAACGCTTTCACGCGCTCGCGGTCATCTTCCGCGATACGTCCGGCAGGCACACGGCGGCGGGTGGCTGTACCACGCTCGTCCACCGCCACCAGTTCATGGAATATACGCTGCATCCAGGCGGCTTTCTCATCGTCCGTGCCCGGGATCGCCGCATAGACCTGCTCTGCCCGTGTGCCGATGGCTCCCTGCACGCCGCCCAGTGTGTCGTAGTCCACGTGCGTGATGTGCCCGTCACCAGATAACTTGTACAACTCATCCAGTGCGTAAGCCATCAACGCCAGATTGCCGGATTGGTCGCCGGTGTCGTCCAGGATGCGTTCTACCAACCCCGCTTCAAGTTGCAATCCGGCGCGTTCTGCCGGGCGCTCGATCATCTGGCGCAGGGCATCGCGGCGCGGGGCGGCAAGCGGAAATGTCCCCGCCCGCAGTAACTCTGCCAGATCGGGCAGTTCAACGGCGCGGTAGTAAAAATCGTGGCGCAGCGTCACCACCACGCGCAGGCACTGGCAATCATGCGCTCCAGCCAGCATCGCCGCAAACGGCGCGGCATAGTCTGCGTTGGCCAGCGTGAACAATTCCTCGAACTGATCAATGAACAGCAGGAGCTGCATATGCGGATCGCTGTTCTTCAGCGCATGGTCGATGATGCCCGCCAGTCGTTCAGGCCTGTCCTTCAGGCGCAGGGCGCGTTCTTCAGCCTTCTCATCACGCTCGAAGGGGTCATCCACCGCCAGCGCTGGTACCACGTCCATCAGTGCCGTCACCAGCGCCTCAAACGGGTTTTTGCCTGCGCCCGGCGTGAATCGCGCATAGAGCCAGTCGGCGCTGCCCTCAATGGCGTTGGCTTTCAGGCGCGGAATCAGCCCTGCTCCCACCAGCGACGACTTGCCGCTGCCCGAAGCGCCCACCACCGCCACAAAGCGGCTGGCGCTCACCTGCTGGATGAGGCTGTCGGTTTCGCGTCCGCGCCCGAAGAAGATCGGCGCGTCGGCTTCCGTAAATGCGCGCAGTCCGGGGAAGGGCGAACCTTGCCAGGGTGCTGCTGTGACGGTGGTGATGTTCTCGGCGTGGGCCTGCGGGATCGCTGTTAGTGGTGGGGGCATGGCTTCGCCTTTGTCGTAACGTTCCAGCAGGCGCACCACCAGTTCCTCGAAGAAAATCTCGAAGTCACGGCGGAAGTCATCCGGTGTTGCGTACTGATTAACTCCGCGCACGATGCTGCCATCCGGGCGGTAGAACAGGTCGGATGCGAAGAAGACTTTCACGTCCCTATCCTGTTTCTGGCCTTCTTCATCATCAGATTCAAATAGCTTTTTCTCAGTTCTCCGGAATATCACGGTTTCAGCGGGGCTGTTGAGGGCATCCAGCAGCTCCCAGTGGGTGCCGGAAAGGTACTCCTTGCCATCGGTGTCGGTGAAAGGTGTGCCCATCCGCGACCAGAAGATCACGATCACGATATCGCATTCAGATGGTTTCGGCAGCCCGCGATTGATTGCTTCCTGCGGCGTGAGGGTGCCCAGCATCGCGGTGCCCGCGCCAGGCTTGTCCCAGGCAACCACGCGAAAGGCGACCTTCTCACGGTAGCTGGGGCGGTTCGGAAAGTAGTCGATCACATCCAGCGCGATTTTACGCTCGGCGTTGACATCGCCGGGGGATGAAATGAACACGCGAATATACGGGATTTTGTCGGCCATCATCTGCTCACGAAAGGATGTTTTCGATCTCTATAGCCATATCATACTACACTGGACTGTTTCCTGCGTT
>CAZYQJ010000807.1:0-2600 GCA_964649925.1 uncultured Litorilinea sp. | reverse complement strand
CGCACGTTGCAAATTCTCGACCAGCGCCCATTCGACCAACTGCTGCGGTGAGGCATCGCGCACGATGGCCGGGACACGCTCCAGTTGGGCCAGCCGTGCGGCGCGCCAGCGGCGCTCGCCTGCGATCAGCCAGTAGGCGTCGGGGTCTTGGGGCTGCTGGGTGACGATTAACGGCTGGATGATGCCGTGCTCGCGGATCGATGCCGCCAACTCCTCCAGCGTGCCGGGGTCAAAGTGGGCGCGCGGCTGGTGGGGGTTGGGCACAATGCTGTCCCAGGGCAGCAGGCGAATGCCGTCGGCGCTGTCGTGATCGGGCGGCGGTTCGGGCTGGGTGCGCTGTGTGTCCATGATGAGCGCGCTGAGGCCGCGCCCCAGACCGCGCCGTCTAAAGGTGTTCGTATTGTCGGCCATGATTTCTCCCCTCGCTCGGCGTCGCGCGAGCGGCGCGATGCCCGTCCTGCCATCCTTGTCTGCAAGTCCTATCTGCAACCGGTCGTGAGAGGGTATTAAGCTTCGGCGATTTGGGTGAAGGCGCTCTCTTCACGCTCTAGAAACTCTTGCGCCAGCGCTTGATAGGCCAGCGCACCGGCGCTGGTGGGCGCATAGCTCAGGATGGTCTGCCCATAGCTGGGCGCTTCACTCAGACGGATGTTACGCGGGATGATGGTGCGAAAGACTTCGTCGGGGAAATACTCGCGCACCTCATGGACAACCTGCTGCGCCAGATTGGTCCGGCTGTCATACATGGTGAGCAGTACGCCCGCGATCTTGAGCCGGTCGTTCAGCACATCGCGCACTTGCTGGATGGTGTCGAGCAAGAGACTAAGACCTTCCAACGCCAGGTATTCACATTGAACGGGGATAATGACCCCGTGCGTGGCTGCGGTCAACCCGTTGATCGTCAGCAACCCCAGGCTGGGCGGTTCATCGATCAGGATATAGTCATAGAGTGAGAGCATGGGGCGCAGGGCGCGTTCGAGCAGCCGTTCGCGCGCCATGAGCCGCGCCATCTCGACTTCGGCCCCAGCCAGATCGGTGGTCGCAGGGACCAGGTCCAGCCCCACACGGTCGGTCAAGGTCAGCGTGCGCTGGATAGGCACCTGGTCAATCAACACGTTGTAGAGGCTTTGGGTCAGGGTGCGCGGGTCCATGCCTAAACTGGTCGTGGCGTTGCCCTGGGGGTCGGTATCTATGATCAGGACGCGGCGGCCTGCCGCGGCCAGATAAGCGCCCAGGTTCACGCTGGTCGTGGTTTTGGCCACGCCGCCTTTCTGATTGGCAAAGGCATAGATTCTGGCTGTCATGGCAGTGCGTTGTTCTCGGCCCTACTCCGGCACATAGCGGCTAGGCCAGCCCAGCCAGGGGCATCGGATGGTCGGCCAAATAAGCCAGCACCTGGTCCCGGGTAGGAATGCCGTGTACCCCAATCTGTTCGACACCAAAGGAAGCCGTGACGTTGGCGAAACGGGCTGCATGGATCGGATCGCCGGTTTCCTGCAGCCGGATCATAAAGGCGGTGGCAAAGATATCGCCTGCGCCGGTGGGGTCCACCTCATTAGCAGGCCGCGGGGGGATCTTGGTCTGGGCGATGCTGCCATCATCTTGCTGGTGATAGATGGTGCTGCCGTCGTGATATTCGGTGAGCACCACCAGCGGCACATGGTTGAAGAAGGGGGCCAGCCGGGTCAGGTCGTAATCAATGTCCTCCTGCGAGAGTACAAGCGCCGTTAAATGCGGCAAGATGGCCTCTGCGCTGTCCCATTCTTTGGTGTGGACGCGCCCGGTCTCATCCCATTGGCGCATCCAGCCCTGCGGGCCAGCTGCTACCAGTGTATCCGGATGGAAGATGCTCGCCACCGCAGGCTCGATTTCGTTGACCAGCGGCCCCAGCAGCGCGACCTTAGGCCGTCGCATGTGCTCCGGGATGTCGGCAGCGGTGATGGGCAGGGCCTGGTCATAACAGTACTGGACACGACCGTGGTCGGTGTAGACATTGGCGAAGGTCGTGGTGACCGGTGAGGGCAGTACATATAAATCGACGCTGTCGGGTAGGTCGGAGAGATCCGTATCGGCGGCGGCACGCGTGATGATAGTCGGTTTGCGACCCAGTTGGGTGGCCGTGACAGCCGCAAAACTGACCGTGCCGCCCAGACGACAAGGGCTGTTGCGATCCGGCGTTTCTAAGTCACAGGTGACATGGCCGATCAACAGGATATCGAGTTGGGCACTGTCCTCATACACTGGTTGCGATTGTAGCATGGCTCCTATCCTTGGTCAAAGCAGCGCAGAGTGGCCGCGGTCGCGCTGGGGGCTGCCAGCAAAAGCCCCGCCACTGGGGCGGGGCGAGCCGGGCAAAGGTTGTTGGGTATGAACAGGCGGTCAGGTCTTGGCAACGATGTGTACCTTGCGCCGGTCGCCTTCGCCCGAACTCTGTGTATAGACGGCCTCATGGTCACGCAAGGCCAGGTGAACGATCCGGCGCTCGCTGGCGGGCATCGGTTCCAGCGAAACTGCCCGGCCCGATTCGGCCACCTGCTCCGCCATCCGGTGAGCCAGTTGTGTGAGTTGGGCGACGCGCCGTTCTTTGTAATGATCGACGT
>CAZYQJ010000806.1:0-2603 GCA_964649925.1 uncultured Litorilinea sp. | reverse complement strand
CGCTCTTGCGCGGCTTGAGTGTCTTTGCGGGTGGATTTGCTTTACCTGAAGTGGAAGCGGTGATGGAGGAGCGCTTCAAGCCTGAAGAGCAGAGGTTGAACGACAAGGCTGTCGCGCAGTCGCTCGCCTCCATTCTCCGCGCGCTTGTAAGTAAAAGCCTGGTCCACAGCCAAACACCGCCCGCTGGTGAACAGCACTTTTTGCTGCTGGAGACAATCCGAGAATTTGGCTTGGAGCAAGTGCGCACACAAGGCGAGGAAGCATGGCTACGTCAACGTCACTACGCTGCCTATCTGCTTCTCTGCCGCACAGCGGATAGCTACCTGCGTGGGCCGAAAGCTATCTACTGGTTTCAGCGTCTCGATGCAGAACTGGAGAATTTGCGGGCGGCGCTACAATGGGCGCTGGAGAGCGGCCATTACAGTGATCTCGCTTGGATGGGCGTTGCGCTCTTTTGGTTCTGGTCGCGCCGTGGTCGTGTCCGCGAAGCGATGTTGTGGATGGAGCCACTTCTGCCCCATCGCCATACGTTGTCACCCGATTTACGGTTGGCCTACCTACACGTGATCTTTACCTCTTGGGCCGTGCTCGGAGAGTTTCAGCGGGCGGAGCAACATAAACCAGAAATCGTGCAATTGGCGCAAGATTGTGAAAACCAGACCCTGCGAGCAGCCACCCTGCTGGCCGTGGCTGTCTCTACGCCCAAATTTACCGAGGCAGCGGCTGCCTTTGAAGAGGCCATAGCGTTGGCGCGCCACATTCGAGAGCCGCAAGGATTGCCGGACGAATTTTGCATTATTGGCAATGATGCTCCTCATCTGTTGGCTAGTGCGCTCCATTGGTATGGTGAGTTACGGTTAGGGCGAGGTGACTATGAGCGAGCGGCGGAACTCTGTGCCGAAAGCTTGGCCATTCTGCGGGCGATGGGGAACTGCGATACCATTGCCTATCCTTTGGGTAATCTCGGACGCCTTGCGCTGATTCGCGGTGACGTTGCAAGCGCACACGAATGGATTGCAGAAGCAGTAAGCATTTCGCAGGCGATCGGTAATAAGTTTGGTCTTGCCTACTGGTTGCCGTGGCTTGGTAAAACCAAATTCTATTTGGGCGAGACTGAAATAGCTTGGCAGATCTTCAACCAAGCACGACAGCTATGTTTCGAGATCTCCTACCATCCCATCCTCCCGAATATCGCCACTGGCTTGGCAATAATTGCCCTGCACCGAGCCGATCTCAACCAAGCCGAGCAGATGATTGGCGAAGCGCTTGCTGGGTTCTCGAAAGCTCGTTGGATCACAGCAGAAGTGATAGACAGTTTGTTGACGATGGCGCGTCTGGCCACATTGCATCAACAATTCGTACGCGCGGCGACTCTCTTTGGGCTGATGGATCGGCTACAGACACAGATTCACCAAACCGTAGAGGCACCGATGCGCCCGCTAATCGACGCTGCGCTCGCAACAGTGCAGACAGCACTGGACCCGGAGATCTTTGCCGACGCGTTCGCCGCCGGACAGCAATTGTCGCTTGAGGAAGCATTCGCCGCCATCCTGGCGCCAAACCATCTTGGTAATTCTCCCTCACCACAGCTCTAAAGCGCCATCGGTCACACGTATAAACCACTGCATGTGTCGCCATAATAGCCGTAGCAGCCACGAGAACAGGAGTTCATGGCTGCAACAAGCACAAAAGCCTCACAACCGGCCCATTCTAGAACTGGGAACTCTCGTCGATATCGCCTGAGTTGCAGCCGAGTAGCATCAAGTCGTGCGCACACAAGGCACCGCCACCGCACAGATCACCCTCCTGGCGCTGTGGCTGTAATTCGGTCATCTGCCCCCAGCACCCACGACAAATGACCGATTGACGGGTCGCGTGCTCTTCGCTACACTGAGGGTACAAGCACTCAACCCACCCGTGAGCGATGAGCCCTCGATGATGGTCCTGACCTTTGGGTACAGGCTCAGCCTGCTGCGGCTGAACCATCCCCGGCCGTTCTCCTGTGAACGCCCGTTATCCTACCTGTCCACCCCAGCCCGCACTGTCGGGACTGGGGTGTTGTTTTGCTCATGACGATACACATACACCCTCACGCATCCATACGTTGTTGGAACATAACTTTCCAAATCCAGCCTAGCCTGAATAGTAGGAGATGGTTGCAGGTGCGCCGCTGCCCCTGATACGGCCAGCACCCGCGCGACGGCGCAGGCGCACAGCGTATGAGGCCAACGCCGTCCCCATCTCCTGGATCGCACGACCCAAACCACCCAAGGAGTCGACCATGCCCCGCACCCCAGACGGCACCCGCCAGCAAGCGGTCGAACGCGCCTGGCTGATGGTCAAACGCCATCCCGACGGCATCACCGAACGCGAACTCGCCCAGCGCACCGGGCTGCAGCCACGCACGCTCAACAACTACCTCAACGAACTGCGCGACGAAGGCAAGATCGACAAGGACCGCACGCTCTGGTTCCCGCTTGAGTATGACAAGACGCGCCTGCGCAGCTTCACCCTCTCGCCCGAAGAAGCCTACACCCTCTATCTGGGCAGCCGCTTGCTGGTCAAACAGCACGACAAACGCAACGAACCCGCCGAGTCTGCCC
>CAZYQJ010000805.1:0-2608 GCA_964649925.1 uncultured Litorilinea sp. | reverse complement strand
TCATCGCTGGCATGGCCGAAGCCTACTATGCCGCCATCGCCCCCCACTGCCCGCTCGGCCCCATCTCATTGGCTGCCGGGCTGCAGGTGGATGCATCGATTCCCAATTTCCTGGCTCAAGAACACACCACCTTTGGCGAAGGTTATCTCAAGACCCCCTTCACCTTTAAAGACGGCTACCTCGAACTGCCCACAGCCCCTGGGCTGGGCATCGAGCTAGACGAGGAAGCCATGCAGGACAAGATCGGTCACGACTGGCGCAACCGGGAGACCTATCACCCGGACGACGGCGCGGCCATCGACTGGTAACACCCGAACCGGCCATACACCAACTCGCGCACAAACACACAGACTCGACACAAGGAATGTCACGATGAAGATCACGTCCATCAAGACCGCCGCCACCCGCGGTCACGGCATGCATCTGTGGGTCAAAGTCGAAACCGACGCCGGGATCACCGGCATCGGCGAGTGCGTCCACGGCGGGATGCAGGCCATCGCCATCATCAACCAGATTGCGCCGCGCTTTGTGGGCCGCGACCCCTTCGCCATCGATGCCCTCTTCGAGGAGTTCCGCCGCGCCTACGTCTTCGACGGCGGCTTTGCCGGTGCGCTCATCACCGCGCTCACCGGCATCGAAATCGCCCTGTGGGACCTCAAGGGCAAAGCCCTGAAAACCCCTGTCTATGAACTGCTGGGCGGCAAGTTCCGCGACAAGATCCGCGTCTATGCCGACTGCCAGGTCGAACCCGGTATGAACTTCGACGAAATCAAAGCCGTCGTGGATAACGTCTTGGAACGCGGCTTCACCGCCCTCAAGGTCGACCTCGACATCCATGCCTACGGCGACAAGCAGAACGTCGAGCTTGCCAACTTCAGCAAGGACAAGTTCAACCACACGGCCTTCCAGTGGGAACATGAGCGCATGGTCAAGTTGGCGGAGATGGTGACGACTGCAGCGGGCCGTGATGTGGCGGTGGCTTGTGACGTGCATACGCGGCTGGATGTGCCAAGCGCCGTTCGCCTGGCGCGCGACCTGGAGCAGTTCCATATCATGTGGCTGGAAGAGCCGATCCCTGCCGAGAACGTGGACGCCATGCGTGTGATTACACAGTCCACGTCCACGCCGATCTGCAGCGGTGAAAATCTCTATCTGCGCCACGGCTTCCGCGAACTGATCGAGAAGCAGGCCGTGAACATCATCATGCCCGACATTCCGAAGTGTGGCGGGTTGTCCGAATGCCGGAAGATCGCCAACCTGGCCGAGTTGTACTATATCCCCTTCGCGCCGCACAATGTCTCCTCCCCCATCGGCACGCTGGCCTCTGCTCACGTCTGCGCCACCGTGCCCAACTTCATGGTGTTGGAATTCCACTGGCTGCACCGCGACTACTGGACGACCATCATCCAGGAAAAAGAGGATATCATCAAGGACGGCTACATTCACCTGACCGACCGGCCCGGCATCGGCGTCGAGTTGGACGAAGCCGTGGGCCAGCAGTATCAGTACCCCGGCACGACCTGGTTTGCCTAAGCGCGTTTCGAGGGTGGAACGTATTGCACACGTTCCACCCTGCCGGCATGCTTGGCGAACGACGAGGAACCAACCTATACAGGATGCTTACCCATGAAACGCAAAGTCTTGATCACCGGCGCAGCCGGACGCATCGGCAGCTTTATCACCAGCCAATGGGTAGACCGCTATGACCTGGTGCTGAGCGATGTGCGCGCCCCCCAAGAAACCTACGGCTTTCCCTTCCACCAGGTCAACCTGGCCGATTTCGATGCGGTGCGCCCCCTGTGTGACGGCGTGGATACCGTCGTCCATCTGGGCGCAGACCCCAGCATGCAGGCCACCTGGGACAGCCTGCTCCCCAACAATGTTATCTCGACCTATAATGTCTTTGAGTCGGCGCACCAGGCCGGTTGCCGCCGCGTCATCTTTGCCAGCAGCGTCAATGCCGTCCTTGGCTACCCGCCTGATGTGCAGGTGACCCACAACATGCCCATCCGCCCCGTCAATCTCTACGGGGCCACCAAAGTGTGGGGCGAAGGGGTAGCCTCCGCCTATGCCGCGCAGACCAACCTTTCGTGCATCTGTCTGCGCTTTGGCTGGGTGGTAGATCGCACCAGTCCCGACATAACGATTGACCACCCGTATCTGGATACCACGCTGACCTATCACGACCTGGCGCGGTTGGTGGCCGCGGCCATCGACGCACCTGACGATATTGATTATCATATCTTTCACGGTGTCTCCAACAACCGCTGGAAGCGGCTGGACATCAGCGCGGCGCGCACAATGTTGGGCTATGACCCGCAAGACGACGGGTTCGAGCTGGCCAAGCGCAACGCCGTTGCCTCCTGACCGACCGGCATTGGCGTTTTGAACACAACACCGGGCATCCTGTTTGATCTGATCCCGGAAAATGAAGCGGACGTCGGCGCGCCTACGTCCGCTCTTCTAACTACAATGTCTTTGGATCCTAGACAGCCAACCTGCACACCTGCCCGGACGCCGCCGGGCGCGGGCAGCGCTGAACCTCACCGATTCCCGCGCCGAAGGCGTCCGGGCCGGGGTGGCGGGTGGCTGTCGAGGATCCAAAGAC
>CAZYQJ010000804.1:0-2609 GCA_964649925.1 uncultured Litorilinea sp. | reverse complement strand
GTGTGCGCCAGGATTGCCGGGATGTCGCTGGCGATAAACGTTTCACCCTGTCCCAGCCCCACGGCGACCCCGCCCGCATTCCCCAACCGCGCCGCCACCATCATGCCGGGGAATTCCTGGCACAGCACCACGATCGCGCTCGGCCCCTGCAACTGCTTGAGCGCGCCGCGCACGGCTGCGGGCAGATCGCCGTGACAGCCGTTGTGATAGAGTTGGTGGATTAAGTGGACGATGATCTCGGTGTCGGTATCGCTCTGGAAGGTGTACCCCTCCTGGCGCAGCCGTTCACGCAGCGGCGCAAAATTCTCCACAATCCCGTTTTGCACCACCACAAACTTGCCATCCGGGCTGCTGTGCGGGTGGGCGTTACGTTCGCTCGGTGCGCCGTGCGTGGCCCAGCGCGTGTGCCCGACCCCCACAGACCCCATTACCGGAGATTTGTCCAACAACTCGGCAAGGTTGCTCAACTTACCTGGGGCGCGGCGCACCTGCACCATGCCCGCCTCGTCGATCACCGCCATACCCGCCGAATCATAGCCGCGATATTCCAACTGGCGCAGCCCCTGAAGCACCAATGGAGCCGCCGCGCGTTCGCCAATATATCCAACAATACCGCACATCTTGCTGCATCCTTTCCCCAAAGAGGCAGAGTGGCCCTACTGCACATTGCCCTGCTTCCGCACAGGCGGCATGGCCGCGCTCATGCAAAAACCGGCCTCATCTACAGCGGCCAAGTCTCGATCGTCAAACTAAGATCAATTGGTGGATTCCACTGCCTGACATCGCTGTCCCGCAAGTTACCCCGCGGTTTTCAATGTCGGCTTTTCCAGGGATGGATTGGGGAAAGATAATGCCAAAACCGGATGGTTCTGGCGTGGGCCGGTGGAAGCGACCCAGGGGCATCCGCTGATCTCTCGATTTTCCCGGTGGCCTGACCACCGGTTAGCCCGACATCGCTGCCGGGAACCCCCTTCCTCGTCACCCGCAGACATCACTGCCGTCTGTGGGCCATGCGCTCTCTTTCCCGTATCTATGCGTTCCTCGATAGAGCCTCCTCTGCGGCACAAGTACAATATACAATTTGAAGCCTACAGCGATCTAGGCGGCACTATACCAGCCTTTGGTCGCGGATGCAACCACATTTCCTGTCGCAACCCTGACAAAATGCATGCGTTGACGGGGCCCGCGGTGCTTCTCTATAATCCAGGCAGCGCGCACCCGCCCGCACAGTTTTCAGTGCAACCACCCACAACAGGAGAAGATCGATTGTGAGATATCTCAGCGTATTGCGCCACGCCAAAGCCGAACGGCTGGAGGGCTACCCCAACGACAAGGCACGCCCCCTGACGTCGCGCGGCGTCAAAGATACGTCGCTGATGGCACGCCTGCTGGCGCGTCTCGACCCTGCGCCCACCTGGATCATCAGTTCCCCCGCACAGCGCGCCCAGCAGACAGCCGAAGGCGTGAGCGCGGCGTTACCCCACGACCATCAGGTCATCCTGGATGAACGCGTCTATGATGCCTCTGTGGAAACGCTGTTGTCCGTACTCGGCGAAGTGCCGCCCGAAGTCGATCATGCCGTTATCGTCGGCCACAACCCCAGCATAGCCGCATTGGTCTCCGGCCTTTGCACCGGCTCGACCGACCGGCTCAACCTCATGATGGTGACCGGTGCACTTGCCTATCTCGAACTTGAAATCGTCTGGTGGAACCAGATTCGATGGGGCTGCGGCGGGCTGCACATGCTCATGAAACCCAAACTGTTGCGTGAGTAGCCGCCCAGCCCGTGTCAGCCTGCCACCGGCGCACCCGCGCGCATCACCGCTGCCATCGCCTCCAAGACCCGCTCCACATCCTCGCGCGTCACCTGGTAATGCAGCACTGCACGCATGCGCCGTGAGCCTCGTGCGCTCATCAAGATGCCGCGCTCGCGCAGCCCGGCAGCAAACGCCTCCGGCGTGATATCCTCGCGCACCAGGTTAAAGAAGAGGATGTTCGTCTCCACCGTGGACGGATCGATCTCGATCCCTGGAATCTGGGCCAGCCCTTCTGCCAGCCGCTTAGCATTGGCATGGTCATCCGCCAGCCGTTCCACCATCTCGGTGATCGCCACCACACCGGCAGCGGCAATCACACCCGCCTGGCGCATCGACCCGCCCAGCACCTTGCGGTTGCGTCGCGCCCGCCGGATAAAGGCCGCATCCCCCGCGACCACCGACCCCACCGGCGCAGCCAGCCCCTTGCTCAGACAGACGCTCACGCTGTCCGCGGCCCGCACCAGACGCGCCGGGGAGACATTGAGGGCCACCGCTGCATTCCACAGCCGCGCCCCGTCCACATGCAGTTTCAGGCCATGCCGGTGCGCCAGTTCGCCCGCCTCATCCATGTAGGCCACAGGCAGCACACGCCCGCCGCAGAAATTATGCGTGTTCTCCAGACAGATCAGACGCGTACCCGGTTCATGCTCATCATCGCGGCGGATGGCTGCCTCCACCTTTGCCAAATCCAGTGTGCCGTCTGTCTCATTGGGGATTGTGTGCGGATGCACGCCACCGAGCGCAGCCGCCCCGCCCTGTTCAGAACGGAAGATGTGCGCCCAATTGCACAGG
>CAZYQJ010000803.1:0-2612 GCA_964649925.1 uncultured Litorilinea sp. | reverse complement strand
GCGTCGTCCAGCCGCAGCAGATCATCCACCAGGTAGGTCACAAAGGGGACAGTCGCCCCTGCGGTCACGCCGAGCAAAAAGGCAACACCCGGCTGGACAAACGGTGCAAACGCCAGCCCGGCCACCACCCCGGCGGCCAGCCCGCGCGCGCTCAACACCGGCTCGCTGCGTCCTGTGACAAACCAGGTATAAAGCAGCGGGAGCAGCACGCCGCCGCCGCCGCACAGCACGATGTTGACGCTGCCGCGCATCACCCCGGTTTCGTTGAGGGTGCTGACCTGGAGCGGGTTGGACCACAGCCAGCCGACCGAACCGCCCAGGATCATCAGGCTGCCCACCACGGCCAGCAGCGGCAGCGGCGCAGGGGATAGGGCGGGTGATGCCGGTGGGCGGCGCATCCGCCGCGGCACCCACACCACCAATGCCGCTAGCGCAAAGCCCGCGGCCACCAGATGCACGGTAGCCGCGCCGCCAAAATCGACAAAACCGTGGCCCAGGTTCAGGTTGTTGCCCAGTGCGCCCAGCCAGCCGCCGCCGCGCACCCAGTTGCCCGCCAGCGGATAGACCACCGCGCCGATCAAAAAGGCCAGAATCAGGGTCGCAGTGGCAGGTGCACGCCCGCGCAGCGCCACAATGGGCAGCAAGGCCGTCGTCATAGCCCAGGGAAGATGCGCCAAAAACAGTCCATAGACCAGCGGCGTCACCTGTGCGCCGGACAAAAACCATCCGCTCAGACCGGCCACCCCCCAGCCCACGCCCCAATCGGCGGCGAATGGACTCCACTCCCAGACCAGGTCGCGCAGCCCCGCTTGCGGGTAGACCAGCCCCACACCGCCAAAGTGCAGCGCAAACCCCACGGCCCAGTAGCCCAGGCAGGCCAGTCCCAGCGCAGCCATCCCGCCCAGTGCGGCATCCCAGGCGCGAGCCGGGTCCAGTCCGGCCACGCCGACGAGCAAAAACCCTGCAGGGACCAACATGGCAAGGGCCGCGGTCAGGAGATACCAGGTGACAGTCGCAACCGGGGGGCCAACTCCTGTCATATCGCTTGTACCTTCGGGAGATTGGGCAAACAAGGCAGAGGGCCAGCAGAGCAAAAGCAACAACAATATGCTCAACGCCAGCCACCGCTGCAGGGGTGTTACCTGCATGGGGAGTCGTGGTGGGTGCATATAGGGTTAGCCCTCGATTGTCGGAAGGTTCGTCAAGCGGCGGCGCTCCTCCCCCTTGCTGTCTGCCTGAACACGCCCGTATCATACCAAAATGACAGGGGAATCCAAAATTGACAGGTGAAATCACAAGTTATGGTAGACTAATGCCTATGCACCGCTGGTCTGCTGTTCCGTTGCCCACATGGTTGCCTGCATGGATGCTCAATCTGGCCGCGCGTGGCGACCGGCTGTTACCCTGGTTGTTGGGCCTGGCGGCCCTGCTGATATACGGCTGGAGCGCGGCCCCAGGCATCGTCACCTTCTATGATGACAGCCTGGAATTTCAACTAGTCGCGCCGACCTTTGCCATCACCCACCCCACGGGCTATCCCCTCTATACCTTGCTAGGCGGGCTTTGGACCCACCTGCTGCCCGCCGGTACGTGGGCGGGACGCATGAACCTGTGGAGCGTGCCTGCTGCCGCGGCCACGGTCGCGCTGCTCTTTGTGGTCACGCGGCGGTTGGCAACGCGCCGTACAGGGTGCCCCGACAACTGGGCGGGGCTGGCCGCGGCGCTGACCTTTGGGCTGGGGCCAGTCTGGTGGAGCCAGGCGACGATTGCCGAAGTCTACGCCCTGCATAACCTGATCGCCGCTGCCATCCTGGCTGTGACGCTGGGGATCGACCGCGCCCCGATCCGCGCCCAGCCGCGCCGTGTGGCGCTGGTGGCGTTGTTGTTTGGGCTGGGGCTGGCCCATCACCGCACCATCACGCTGTTGATGCCCGCGGTGGCGTTGTATCTGCTGTGGAGCGTGCCCAGCCTGCGGCGACCGCAGCGCAGTTGGTTGGGATGGCTGGCCCTGCTGTTGGTCCCGCTGCTGCTCTACCTCTATCTCCCCATCCGCGCTGCCATGGGCGCAACCGACCTCAGCGGTAGCTACACCAATACCTGGCACGGTTTTTGGGATCATGTGTTGGCACGGCAGTACACAGCCTTTTTTGCCGACAACCCGCTGAACGCGGCCTACACCCCGGCTGAGTGGTTGACCCTCTTCCGCACGCAGATGGGCTGGCCTGCGCTGATCCTGGCCGGGGTGGGGCTGGTGCGGCTGGTGGATCGCCGCGGGCGGCTGGCGCGCGCTTGGGTGGCCGTTGCAGTGATGCTGCTGACCAACCTGGCCTTTGTGCTGGTCTATCGCGTGGCCGACCCGGAGGTCTTTTTGATCCCCACGCTGTTTGGGGCTGCTGTCTTTGTGGGGGGCGGCGTGAGTGTGGCAGGCCGGACGCTGCCACCGCGTGCGGCCCCCTGGGTTCAGGCGGCACTGGTCATCCTGCTGGCGTTGGGTTGGGGGCGGGGCGCGGCTGTCAACCGCCACGACGACTGGGACAAACATGACAGCGCGCGGCTAATGGCAGACATCCCCTTTCCGCCAGGCAGCGTCGTGGTGGGCATCGAAGGGGAAA
>CAZYQJ010000802.1:945-2618 GCA_964649925.1 uncultured Litorilinea sp. | reverse complement strand
CACCGAGGATTTTCTATTCGCCGCGCAGGTCGGCGCACAAAAAGCGCGGAAGGAACAGACGCATCATTTCTTTGACCAAACCCTACATGGCGGATCGCTCGACCGTATTCGGATCGAAACGCGGGCGCTAGGTGCGGTAGATGCGGCTCTGAAACTCGGCGTAGATGGCCGGGGCTGCGCTGTCCTGCTTGATCTGCCGCAGTTGTTCTACCAAACTCGCCACTTGCGCCTCAAAGACGGCCTGCCCTTTCTCCGCAGTGGCGAGCCGCGGGTCGCCGGTGCAGTGTTCCGGAAAGCGCGCCACCCAGTCCGTAGCGGTCTGCATGTTCCTGAGGTGCTGCTGGCGTTGTTGATCAGGCCAGCGGTCGCGCTCCTCCAGCAGGTCAAGCCGCACCAACTGCGGGTTCACAGCAAGCGCCAGGCTGGTTTCACGCTCCCCTGCATGGCCGTCCACCTCGCTCTGCATGATCTGTTTCTCAATTTCACGCGAACCGGCGGAGTGCGAGAAGGTATAGGTGACGTAATCCTTGCCTTTGTCGAGCAGGAGTTGCTGAAACAGCGGCAGGAAGTAGCGGTTGCCGCCATGCCCGCTGAGCAGGATAATCTTCTTTAGCCCATTGCGGCTGATCTCGTCGCAGATGTTCTCCAGCAGGTCAAACAGCAGCCGATCCCGCAGCACAATGCCGCCGGGGAAGTGTTTGGTCTCGGTATTGAGGCCAAAGTGATACGCCGGATAGACAAGCGCTGGCTCTTGATCGGCGGCGGCACAGGCCACCGCATGGCTGTGCAGCATGTCCGTACCTAGCGGCAGGTGCGGCCCGTGATACTCCACAACACCGATGGGGAGGATACACACCCCTTGCGCGCGCTCCACAGCCTCCACAAAGGTCTTGCCGGTCTGTTCTTCCCAGCGCATATGATGCCTCCGTTCTGCTGGTCTGCTGGGGGTTAGTCTTGCTGGTTCGCGGCCCGCTCCCGCGGTTCGATCTCCTTCGCCAACGCCAGCACCGCACGCGCCTGCGCCCATGCCAGCGCCGGGTCCTCACACGTCTCCTGGGTACCGATCTGCCCCTCCCACGCCCAGATGTAGATCGCATCCGGCTGCTCGCGCACCAGGATCTCGCCCTGCTCATAGATGCGCGGCTCGCGCCCCCGCTGCACCATCCAACTCTGCAGCCATTCGTGGTGAACTTTACCGTGCTTCTGACAGATGGCGGCCATATCGCGGATCAGGGGAGTCGCCTCCTCAACGTCACGGTCGTTGTTGACCCAATAGATGTCCGTGCCCAGGTTGTCCAGGCTCTTGATCGCGCCCACCACCTCCCACAGATCATTGTCATGCGGCATTAGACAGCACATGGTCTCAAGCTGCGGGTGGTTGTGCTTGCAGTAATCGGCGATGGTCTGCACATAGTCCACGACACAGCGCCGCCGGAACGCTGCCTGCTGATCGGCCTCCGCCGCGGCCAGGTCGCCCCCATACCACGCCTCATATTGCGCCCGGCATGAAGGGCAGAAGCAATCCCGCAGCGGGGTTGGCTCGTCGACGAAATAGCCTGTAAACCCGGCCTCCGCCACGATGTCGATCATCTCCTGGATGCGCTGCACGCTGATCGGGTTGACGTAGCAGCCCGCCGATCGATGCGACCCATCACGCGCCACCTGAAAGCCTT
>CAZYQJ010000802.1:0-935 GCA_964649925.1 uncultured Litorilinea sp. | reverse complement strand
CCCCAAAAGATGGCGATAGGGCGCACCCCGTGGTCTTTGGCGATCTCTGGCGTAAAGCGGATTTTTCCGGGGAACCAGGTGAAGTCGTTCTCCTGGATACAGACTAATACATCGTCCATGCGCAGCTTCACCATCTCACGGATATCCGCCTCAATGTGTCTGGGGTTGTGATGCCCCATGTACGACGCACCGGTCAACATCTTGCACTTGCCTTGTAGTTAGGGGCAGCCCGCTCGCGGCAGGTTCTGCCGTGCTGAGGCCGGGGGTGGATGAATCCCGTGTTCACTAGATTTGCGCCAGCGGGTTACTGTTGCGCCAAATGTGCCTGATACGCTTTCCAGCCAGGGCACCAGCCTGTGTGCCAGCGCCACAGCCGGGACATCCAGGAGTTGGGGTTGGCTTCAGCTTTTCGCCGGATAGCACATGTCTCACAAGCGAACGTCTTTTTCGCGGAGGTTCCCGGTTGGGTTTTCATGGTGGGGTCCTTGTTTGGTGAGGATGAGCGGTTCGGCCTTTTGGATGTGACGCCTTTAGGCCAACAGAAAGGGTTCGTGTCGCTCACCCAAAATGATTGGACGAACAAAAATCACGCCCCCTCATTATACTACGGTGCGTTGCACAATGGCAGCCCAATTCTCAATGCCCAAAGCGTGATTATCGACTGTGTCCATGAATCCTGGTATGCTTGCTCATGCCCGCCGAAGCCTCCCAAAATCGGGATGCGCCTTGGATTAGGGCTTGTCAAACGTGATGGAGATATGTAGTCGAAGCCCACCTTCTGCAAGAGAGTGCTGACACGGTTTATGAACAAAATCCTGATACTGGCAGATATCCACGCCAACCTGGCCGCCCTTGACGCTATCCTGGATCACGAACAAACATGGGATGAGATCTTGTTTCTGGGCGATGCGGTCACCTTCGGGCCGCATCCGGAT
>CAZYQJ010000801.1:0-2625 GCA_964649925.1 uncultured Litorilinea sp. | reverse complement strand
GGCCGACGAAATTGACCTGCTGGCGAAGACCGCGGGCGAGGTCGTGCAGCCCTATGTCGTGCGGTCCAAACTGCCGGTGGTCGGCCCGTTGATCGCCTGGACGCGGCGCAACCTGACCTCGCACCTGCGCGAGCCGTATCTGGACCCAACCCTGCGCCGCCAGGAGAACTTTAACTGGCTGGTCGTGCAGACCTTACGCCAGATCAACCGGCTGCTAGCGCGCCCTGCCGCGATAGACAAGCCGACCGACGAGGTCGAAGCGCGGCTGGATCAAGTGGAACAGCGGTTGGATGCTGTGCTAGACTATTTAGCAGGCCAGATCGATCACCTGCGGCAGATGGAATCCCCCGCGGCGCGCGATGCGGCTCTGGCCGAACTGGCCGCCCAGCTTGATAGGCTGCGTCACGAACCGCCCGACATGAACCAGCGTCCATGACCAACCGCTCCGCCCACATCCTGGTCGCCAGCCTGCGCGGCGGCGACGTCACCAGCCAGCATATCTTTGACCTGGTGCGTTTTCTGCGCGGCCAGGGAATGGATGTGCGCGTCTTCTATGAACAGGAGGCGCACGACCTCCCGGCGGATATGCAGGCGGCTGCCAGCCAAACCCGCTATGAAGACTATCATCCGGGCGACGGGCTGACGATTGTGTGCTATGCGGGCTGGTTTCACCTGGCCGAACGGCTGCGCGAGGCGACCGGCCCCACCCTGTTTTGGTATCATGGCGTCACCTCGCCCGACCTGGCCGCTCCGGAGGCCGCGCGCATCCAGGTACAGACGGACCAATCACGCACGACGCTGGCCTGGCACGCACACCTGGCAGCAGCGTCCAGCCTCTTGCACGCGCAGGAACTGCACCGGCTTTCCGGCTATCCGCTGGACCGCATCCAGGTCGTGCCCATGACCGCTTCTACAAACACGCCAGGTGCGCAGGCTGACTCAACGCGGGCCACACCCCTGGCCGAGGTGATCGCAGCGGTGGATCGGATGGCCCAGGCCGGGCCGCCGCCCGGTCATGCAGCGGATCGCCAGCCGCTCTTTGACTATGCAGACATCGCGCTGCGCGGCTATGAGGTACGATCCAGCGCGCCGCTGGTGGGCCGCTGGATCGCAGCCGTGCGCCGCGCCCTGACCGCGCATGTCAAAGAAGCGTACCTGGACTTTATTGTGGAGCGGCAAGTCAACTATAATCAGCAACTGGCTGCCGAGGTGGAGCGGCTGCAGGCCGAGGTGCGCAGGCTGCAGGCCGAGGTGGACGCCCTCCGCCGCCAGCCGCATCCGCATCAGGACAGTGAGGATACAACCCCATGAGCGCAGAACTTGCCATCGGTGTGGACGTGGGCGCGACCAAGATCGCCGCCGCGCTCGTCACCCGTCAGGGCGAGGTAGTGGCCGAAGAACGGCTGGACACCGATGCTAGGGCCGGGGCGGATGCCGTGGTCGCGCGCATCGCCGACGCCATTGAAACGCTGTGCATGTCTGCACCGGCTGCGGTGCGCGGGGTGGGCATCGGCACGCCCGGCTATGTGGACCCCGCCAGCGGTGTGGTGCGGAATGCCGTCAACCTGGGCTGGCAGGAAGTTGCCCTGGCGCGCCAGGTGCAGGACCGGCTGGCCGCGCCGCTGCCCGTCTGGGTGGACAATGACGCCAATGTGCAGGCGTTGGGCGAATACAGCTTTGGTGCGGGCCGCGGGCTGGACCCGCTCGTCTGCGTCACGATTGGCTCCGGGCTGGGCAGCGGCGTAGTGGTCAATGCGCGGCTGTGTAGAGACGGTCGTCTCCGGGCCGGGGCTGGTGAAGACAGCGCGCGAACTGCTGCAACAGCCCCATTTCTACACGCTAATGACCCACCCCGACACGCTCACCCCGCAAGAAGTGGTCGCCGCGGCGCGGCGTGAGGACTCGGTGGCGTTGGAGGCGATGGCGTTTACAGCGCGCTGGCTCGGCGCGGCCTTTGCGTCGATAGCGGCTGTGTTGAACCCGGCGGCGATTGTGGTGGGGGGCGGGCTGGGTCACTCCGCCTATGAATGGCTGATCCCCGGCGCGCAGGCCGAACTGGCGCGGCGGGTCATCCGCCAGTGTTATCAAGACCTTCAGATCATGCCGTCCCAGGTAATGTCAAGCGCCGTGGGTGCGGCCTCACTCGCCTGGCAGGATCGCGCGTAACATGGACGACCGGATTCATCTGAACCCGCCGCCCCAACTTGCGGCCATCGAACAGGCGACCGCGGCCGCAGGCTTTACCATGCCCTCCGAACCGCTGACCGGCAGCCTGCTGCGCAACCTGGCCGCCACCAAACCCGGCGGGCGTCTGCTCGAACTGGGGACCGGGACCGGGCTGGCAACGGCATGGCTGCTGGACGGCATGGATGCGGATGCCCGGCTGGTCTCGATGGACCATGACCCCGCAGTGCAGGCGATCGCCCAAACCCATTTGGGCGACGACCCGCGCCTGCGCTTTGTCTGCCAGGATGGGGACGACTTTCTGCGCGCCGCGATGGCACAGCCCGACCGCTATGACCTGATCTTTGCCGACACCTGGCCGGGCAAATACTGGTTGCTGGACGAAACATTGACGCTGCTGGCGCACGGCGGGCTGTATGTGATCGACGACATGCTGCCTCA
>CAZYQJ010000800.1:0-2637 GCA_964649925.1 uncultured Litorilinea sp. | reverse complement strand
CCATGGTGACGATCAGCGAAGGCGCGCATATGGTGGGCGGCAAGGTGGTGCAGTATGGTGAGCAGGATGCTTACGGCCATCAGAAGCTGGGCGGCATTGGCATGATCACCGGCGAGGCGCTGAAGAAGATCACGGGCGAGGATATCATCTACCAGCAGGTTTCGTACCTGATGCGATCCGGTGCGCCCGACGCCCTTGACCTGATGGTGGCGGTCAACTACGCCAACTTGGCCATGGACTTGATCACCAGCGGGGCAAGCGGGCGCATGGTGGCGCTGCGTGATGGAACCTACACCCACATCCCCATGAGCACCGTGACCAGCGGCGTCAAACGGGTGGATGTGGATGAGCTATACGACGTCAGCCAGTACCGGCCCAAGGTGCGTAACGTGTTGGGCAAGCCCATGTTCCTGTATTAACCATCACCGGCCCCTGTTGCTGCCCTGTGCAATGGGCGGCAGCAGGCAGGCCGCGCGATTTTCTGTTAAAGGATAAGAAGCATGATTCACGAATCTGTCTATGAACTGCGTAAAAGTTTGGTGAGCAGCCTGGGCATAGGCCCTGGCAAAGTCGAGGTATTGGATGAGGAGAAGTTGCGCCGCCAGGATATCGATACCCTGGTGCGCGATGCGGTCTTTGGGACAGAGCCGGTCAAGGCCTTTGCCCGCTGGCTGATCTGGGAGGCTGGGCAGGCGTTGAACGCGCGTCCCGCCAGCATCCACGATTTCTACATCGCCCGCGGTCGCAATGAATGGCAGGACCGCACCGTCCCGGCCATGAACCTGCGCTTCACGACCTACGACACAGCGCGGGCCGCCTTCCGCGCCGCGCTGGCGACCAACACTGGCGCGATGATCTTCGAGATCGCGCGCAGCGAGATGAGCTATACCGAGCAGAAACCTGCCGAGTTTAGCACCTGTCTGATCGCTGCCGCCATCAAGGAAGGGTTCCAGGGCCCGATCTTCATCCAGGGGGATCACTTCCAGGTGAAGGCTTCGACCTACAAGAAGAACCCCGAAGGCGCGATTCAGGAGGTCAAGGACTTGATCGCCGAGGCGATCCCTGCCGGGTTCTGGAACATCGACATCGACACCAGCACGCTGGTGACGTTGGAGCCAGAATCGCTGGACGAACAGCAGTATCACAACTATACTCGCTCGGCGGAGATCACCAAGTACATCCGCGGGCTGGAACCGCCGGGTGTGACCGTCAGCCTGGGCGGCGAGATTGGCGAGGTGGGCGAGAAGAATTCGACACCGGAAGAACTGGATGCCTATATCGAGGGCTACAAGAAGACGCTGGCCGAGTTCGGCGACGACCTGGCCGGGTTGAGCAAGATCAGCGTGCAGACAGGCACAAGCCACGGTGGCGTGGTGCTGCCCGACGGCACGATTGCCAAGGTGGCTGTGGACTTCGACACGCTCAAGGTGTTGGGCGATCGCGCCCGCTATCATGGTTCCGGCGGCGCGGTGCAGCATGGCGCAAGCACGCTGCCCGAGGAGATGTTCAACAAGTTCCCGGAGGTCCAGACACTGGAGATTCACCTGGCGACAGGGTTCCAAAATCTGTACATGGATCATGACGCCTTCCCGCGTGACCTGAAGGACAAGATCTATCGCTTCTTGGACAAGGCGAACGCCGACGAGCGCAAGCCTAACCAGACCGATGCCCAGTTCTATTACAGCACGCGCAAGAAGGCGATTGGCCCCTTCAAGCCTGAACTGTGGAGCCTTGCCAAAGACGAAAAGAGCGCGCTCTATGAGGCGTTGGAGGCGAAGTTCAAGTTCTTCTATGAAAAGCTGAACGTGGTCAACACGCGTAGCCTGATCGATCAGATTGTGAAGCCGGTGGAACATCACCAGCCTATGCCTGCGTCCGCACGCACGGCGGGTGATGATCTGGGGCTGGCCGACTGAGGATAGGTCGAGCAATAAAGACAGGCCGGTAGGTTAGGAAAGAAGCCTAACCTACCGGCCTGATGGACGCGCCATCGCGGCGCGTCTTACTTTTTGGGTGAATTTTGCCGTGCCGCTAATCTGCCGGAGCGGTGTTGGGCATCCTGGGTGCAAAGGCGCGCTCGATGGGCACAGCCTCGACCTCGCCGTCTTCGTTCTTTTGCAGCCGGTAAAGCTGTGTGGCGCGGTCCGTCATCATGACGCCATGCAGGTGATCGATCTCATGTTGGAAGATGCGCGCCAGCCAATCATAGGCCTTATAGCGCACTTCCTTGCCGTGCCGGTCTTGGGCGCGCACCAGGACATAGGTCGCCCGATCCACATCTGCCGCCAGGCCGGGCAGACTCAGACAACCTTCCTGGCCGGTTTCGCTGCCCTTGGACTTGACGATTTCGGGGTTGATCAACTCATAGACCCGCATCGTCTCGTCGGGTTTTTCTTCGTCTTCAGGGTATTCGATCACGACGATGCGCCGCCCGATCCCGACCTGGGGGGCAGCCAGCCCAACACCTGGCGCTTCGCGCATCGTTTCCAGCATGTCGTCGAGTAGTTGATGCAGTTCCGGGCCAAAGTCGCGCACTCGCGCCGCGGGCTGATAGAGGATGGCGTCATCTGGATCGCCCGCTGCGACAATTCTCAGTACACTCATACGGGTTGTGCTCACTTCTGATAAAAAGTCCAG
>CAZYQJ010000799.1:0-2649 GCA_964649925.1 uncultured Litorilinea sp. | reverse complement strand
CTGGCCTCGCTGGCGCAGCTTCAGGGCGCAACCCTGGTCGTCGACGACACGATCCTGCCCGAAGCCGCGGTCAGCGTGCTGGTCTGTCGCGCCGATACGATTGCCGAACGGCCCGATGCCGTGGCTGCGTTTCTGGCCGGATGGGATCAGGCGGTTGAGGCGATCAACGCCGACCCTGCCGCCTACGCCGACATCCTGATCGAGACCGCGCGCGTGCCTGAACCGCTGCAAGGGCAGTACGCCCTGCCGCCTTTCCCGGTGAAGGCGATCCCGACCGAGGCCCAGGTGCAGGACGTGGTGGATTGGGCTGTGGGAAAGGGGCTGATCGAGACGCCGCCCGCGCTCGATCAACTGATTGACCCCAGCTTCCGCCAGGAATAAGCCGTACCCGATGACGCCACCGGAAGCCGTCCAGCCCGAGAGCCAGCCTGCTGTCGTCGTGCGCGGGCTGGGCTTTGCCTATGCCGCCGAGCGTGTGCCGGTCTTTGACCATTTCGATTGGTCGGTGGCGCAGGGCGAAATGTGGGCGTTGATCGGTCCGTCGGGGTGCGGCAAGACAACCCTGCTCTACCTGATCGCCGGGCTGCGCCAACCCCAGCAGGGGGAGGTGTTAGTCAACGGCGCGCCCGTGCCGCGCCCGCGCGCCAGCACCGGGCTGATCCTCCAGGAACACGGGCTGCTGCCCTGGGCCACGGTGCGCGCCAACGCCACCCTGGGGCTGCGCATGGGACGGCTCTACCGCAACAAGCAAGCGCCGCCCGGCCAGCCGCGCCCCTACCCGCCCGCGCTCCCACTGGCGGAGGCTGACCGCTGGCTCGACCGGCTGGGCATCGGCCATCTGGCGGACAAATACCCGGCGCAACTCAGCGGCGGGCAGCGCCAGCGCGTCGCCATCGCGCGCACGCTCGCCCTGCGTCCCAACCTGCTGCTGATGGATGAACCCTTTAACGCGCTCGACCCGCTGATCCGCCGCGACCTGCAGGATCAGGTGGTCGAGTTGCAGGCGGAGTTGGGCATCACGACCATTTTGGTCACCCACAGCGTCGAGGAGGCCGCCTTTCTGGGGCGGCGCATCCTGTTGCTGGCCGCACCGCCCAACCATGCCGCCCATGTGATCGACAACCCCAGCGCTGGCACACCTGGCTTTCGCGGCGACCCGGCCTTTGCCGCCATGGTGCAGACGCTTCATGCCCATCTGGATGAAACGCTGGACCGGGCGCGGGAAGGGGCGCAGCCATGAGATGGCGGCAACTGCTGGCCGGGCTGGTCTCACTGTTCATCTTGTGGCAGGTGGCGGCCTGGCTGATCGATAACCCGATCTTGCCGCCGCCTTGGATCGTCTTGCAGACCTTTGGCGAAGAGCTGGTCGGCGGCGAGTTGGCACGCCACCTGGCGGTGAGTGCCTGGCGCATCCTTGCCGCCACGCTGGCCGCGCTGATCCTGGCCGTGCCTGCAGGGCTGGTGTTGGGTCAAAGCGCACAACTTGACCGGCTCTTTGCGCCGCTGATCTACCTGACCTACCCCATCCCCAAGGTGGTGCTGCTGCCCATCTTCCTGCTGCTCTTGGGCACAGGCAATTTGAGCAAGATCGTGCTGATCGCCACCATCCTCTTTTTCCAGATCCTGGTGGTGGTGCGCGACGAGGCGCGCGGCATCCGCCCCGAACTGATCACCAGTGTGCGCTCGCTGGGTGCGGGGCGCATCGCGCTCTTCCGCTATGTCTATGCGCCCGCCTCTGTGCCCGCGGTGCTGACCGCCCTGCGCGTCAGCGTGGGTACGGCCATCGCGGTGCTGTTCTTTGCCGAAAGCTTTGCCACGACCTCTGGGCTGGGCTACTACATCCTGATCCAGAGCTGGGGGCGCGTGGCCTATGTGGAGATGTATGCGGGGGTCGCGGCGCTCAGCCTCTTGGGGCTGACGCTCTACTACCTGACCGACTGGCTGGAACGGTGGCTGGCTCCCTGGAAATTTATCCAATCCTGAAGTAATCCTCCGCCTAAGAGGGGTCTATGGCGCTATTGCACTTTGGCACGCGGCCTTTTGCCGCTGATCTGGTGATCTTCGACAAGGACGGCACGCTGGTGGATTTCGGGCTGCTCTGGGCGGCCAAGACCGAGGCGGCTGTCGGCGCACTGGTCCAGGCCGTTGACGGTGACGGGACGTTATCCGCCGAACTCTACAGCATGCTCGGCTATGACCCCACTGCGCGGCGTTTTGAACCTCACAGCCCCATGGTGACCGCGCCCATGCCCACCTTGAATACGCTGGCCGCGGCGGCGCTTTACCGCCAGGGCTGCGGCTGGCTGGAGGCGGAGCTACAGGTGGCGGCGCACTTCACCCCCACAATGGACAGCGTCTTTGATCGGTCGCTGCTCCGCCCGACGGCTGACCTGCCCGCGCTCTTTGACCGGCTACGCCGCGCCGGGGTGCGCATAGCGGTCATTACCAGTGACGACCATGCGCCTACCGCCACCACGCTTGAATGGCTGGGCGTGGCACACCATGTCGAGTTCCTGGCTGCCGCCGACGACCCGTACCCGCACAAACCTGCGCCCGAAGCGGTGTGGGCGGCGTGCGGCGCGCGGGGCGTGGACGCGGCGCACTGTGGGGTTGGGGGGGACTCCACCACCCCAAATCTCCTGGCGCCGC
>CAZYQJ010000798.1:0-2649 GCA_964649925.1 uncultured Litorilinea sp. | reverse complement strand
GATGGCCGAACTCATCTCGCCGGAGCCGTGTATGTCCCGAACACTTTGCCTTGCATTCCTTCTGCTGATCACGCTCTCCGCGTGCGGTAGTGACGATGACGCGCCGCACGTAGACAGCACCCCAACCGAAACCGCGACCCTGACCGCCACCCTACCGGTCACGCTTGCGCCGACCGCCACGCCGACGCTGACGCCCACCGCATCGCCATCGCCTACGGCCTCCCCCACGCCGACCGTCACATCCACATTGGCGGTGCGCGTGCTCGAAGTCACAGCGATCATGCCCGGCGTGGCAGGTTTGGCAGTAGAGCCGTTAGCTATTTCTGAAGCGTTGCCGCTTGATGAGTGGGTACGCTTCGAATCAGATCACCCGGCATTGGATTATCTCGGTGGCGAGTGGATCGACATGTGGTCCTGGTCCGCCGGGCAGAACGAGTACCGCTACAGTGTAGACGCGGATGCCGCTGTGCGCCTGGACTTCGAAGGCGAAGGCGTGCGCGTGTGTTACGTCGCGTTCTGGAACGGCGGCATGTGGGAAGTGGTCGTAGATGGTCAGGTCCTGGGCACAGTGGACTCCTATTCGACTGAGGCTCACTTCACCTGCACCGATACGTTTTCGGTCGTGGCGGGAGCACATACGCTGCTGGTACGCAACACGCCGCAGCGCAACGCCGCCAGTTCGGACACCATGCTCGCCCTGGATGCGGTGCTCACCTACCGCGCGCATCCCTCGGCAGTTGCTCAAGTAGAGGCGGCGACACCTTCGCCGCAGCCGCAGTCCGCGCGCCGAATCGAACTCATCCAGGGGCCGCCCACTATCCCGCCCACCGCCACCCCTGCGCCGCCCGCCAACCTCACGGTGGCGGTGCTCATCGCCTACGACGAAAACGCCAATCACTCGGTAGACCCGGCGGAAGGCGTGCGCGGCATTCCCGTGCGGCTGGTCGATGTCGCCACCAACCGCGCCCTGGCGCAGGCCTTCACCGACGAATCCGGCTACGCCCGCCTCCAGTTGCAGACCAACGCCCAGGTCAGCCTGGTTGTGCCCTACTTCGGCCAGTCGTGGGATGTCTCGCGCCGGTGGGGCAGCAGCGACTCGACCTTCACCCTGCTGCTGCCTGCCGGCAACCAGCCCGGCCTTATTCCATGAGGACCCCATGACACGACGCATCAGCTTCACCCTGGTCGCCGCCCTGCTGGCTGCGGCCATCGCCTGCAGCGGGACCGTGCAAAACCTGCGCGTCGATGGCCTGCCGCAGTACATCTGCCCATCAGCCACGCCGCGCCCGACGCATACCCAGCCGCCGACCAGCCTACCCACCTGGCTGCCGTTCTTTTCGGCCAACCTGAGCGGCACGCAGGTCAACCCGACCTTCAATGTGGTGCTGGCCCAGTGGACCGGTCAAAGCGCCGGAACAGTCTACGTCGCTTATTCTGGCAGCATGAGCACCTACCCCTACTACTGGTCGGGCAGCGGCGGCTTCTTCGCGGTGGATACCATTCCCAACGTGACGCGCAGCGGGGCGTATGGCATCACCATCCCGACCACTGTCACCAATGCCACCATCCAGATCTACGCCAGCAACATACCCAATTCGCTGCGTTCGTTCACGGTGGTTCGCGTCTACAGCACCACCTGGCCCACGCTCACGCCGCCTCCGGGCGGCGCGCCGGGGCCGGTCTTCCCGACGCCGCGCCCGACTTACACGCCCTGGCCGACACCGACCCAGTACGTGCGCACGAATGACTACTTCGTGGGTGACGCCATCTACACGCCGCTCCAGCCTTCCGGTCTGCGCCTGCGCTTCCGCGTGACGGACATCCAGGCTCAGAACGCAGCCGAGCCGGACCGCTACAGCCAGCCACAGTCGGTCTACGTGTGGACGTTTGAGGTCAAGAATGTGGGCAGCGTCGAGTATGACCTGTTCCCCGCCGGGCAGATGTACGTGAGCACGGTCACGTTGGCGAGCGGCGGTGAGGTTGAAGGGGTTTGGGGAGCCAGTCTTGCAGCGGCGGAAGAAGCCGGACTCACCCCTAACTACGAGATGACCGACCTGCAGCCCGGTCAGACCAAGACCTTCACCCTGGCGGCCTACGGTCCACGCGGCACCGCCAGGCGCATTGCCTACGTGCTCGATGTCACCGCGCGTGGCGGCACCATGCCCACCATCGTGCCGGGCCAAAATGTCGTGTCGTGGATTAACGAAGTCAATACCATCTGCACCGGTGAGATCGAGGAGCCATAAATGCCCTGGGTAGATGACATTCTCAACGGGCTGGAAGTCCAGATCGACAAGCTGTGGTACGACCTGCTGCACCTGCTGGCCGTCGCCGGGTGGACCCTGCAAAAGGGCCTGTTCATGATGGGTCACGCCATCGAGTTGGCCAACCTCTGGCTGGCCGAAAACGCCTTCGCCCCGCTCATCTCGCAGACCAACAACCAGATGCGCGTCACGGCCAGCCTGGCGTTTGTCATCGCCTTGATTGTCCTGGGCATCACCTACCTGCTGGCGGCATTCGTGAAGCTCGATGTGGTCAGCCCCCGCAGCGCCATCGGCTGGTATCTGGCGGGCGTGGTGTTCTTTCAGTTGGGACCCACGCTCTACCAGGGCATGCACGACTTCCGCCGCGACCTGAGTTCCGGCTTCT
>CAZYQJ010000797.1:0-2650 GCA_964649925.1 uncultured Litorilinea sp. | reverse complement strand
TTGACGATGGCCTGGGCCAGGACGGTGGCCGTGGTGGTGCCGTCGCCGGCGACGTCGTTGGTCTTGGTGGCGGCTTCCTTCAGAAGCTGGGCGCCCATGTTCTCGAAGGGATCTTCCAACTCCACTTCCTTGGCCACGGTCACGCCGTCGTGGGTGACGGTCGGGCTGCCCCACTTCTTGTCCAGGGCAACGTTGCGGCCCTTCGGCCCCAAGGTAGTCTTGACGGCATTGGCCAGGGCATCGACGCCAGCCTTCAGTGCCTTACGGGCATCGTCTTCAAAAATGATTTGCTTCGCCATGTTTTATCTCTCCTCAAATGGATTCTAAACGCGTCGTCGAACCGGAAGTAACTAGGAACTGCTGCCTACTTATTGCCGTTCTCGACGATAGCCAGGATGTCGGCTTCTTTCAGGATCAGGTATTCTTCTCCATCGAGTTTGATGCTGGTGCCGGCATACTTGGCATAGAGGACGGTGTCATCGACGGCCACGTCCATGGCGATCCGCTCGCCACTCTCTTTGCGCGCGCCGGGGCCGGCGGCCACGATCTTGCCTTGCTGAGGCTTTTCCTTGGCGGTTTCGGGCAGGAAAATGCCGGTCGAGGTCTGTTCCTCCTGCTCGATGGGCTTGACAACCACACGGTCGCCCAGTGGCTTGAGGTTCATCTCTTTCCTCCTTAGAACAAGAATTTGATAGTTCGACCGAAATCGGTATACGCTATGGATATCGCAAGTGAGAGACCGTTAGCACTCTCGGCCTGCGAGTGCCAACGGTCGGTATGATACCGTATGCTAAATCGACACGCAAATTGGCTGCGTGTTGTTTTGCCTAGATTTTGGGCCGCTTTTGTCAGAAGGCTGCAAGTGGTTCATTAGAAATATGTTAGCGCCCCAATGATTGCCTGGGGCGCTAACGTAGAGCAGTGGGTCGTGTTAAAGGGGTTTGGCAGGCTGCTGGCTCAGATCGGGTGCGACCTCATGTTCGCCCCGCTGATTGAGCAAGGCCACGACTCGCCGGTTTTCCATCGAGAGGTTGAGGTCGGCAACCACGATGGCAGCGATGGCCGGGATCTCCGGCGGCAGGTCGGCCAGTTCAGCGGGGGACACCTCCTCGAAGATCCGAATTTCGTCTGTGGTCTCGATATAGTTCGCATAGACCTGCATCTGATCCGGCGTCAGCACGTCGGCAAGCAAGTTTTCGTAGCGCTGATACCCCTCTAGCATCTCGGCATCATGTACGGGCGACAGTCTTACTAGCGTATCGTAGAGGATACCCATAACGGTTTCCTTTCTCTATCTCATGTCCTCGGTCTGCCTCACCCACTCGGTCTGTCTCACCAGCAGGCCTTCTCTCCCCGAACAGCATAACGTGCCGTGCCCGCGCTGGCAGTAATGAAATATCCTGCATGGGGTTGATGCCGTTGGGAGATAGAAGGCATCCCGCGGGCTTCGCTGGCATAGCAACGGCGCGGGCACTGACGCCCGCGCCGTTGTCAAATCATCATTTAAGAGATCCGTTTTATTTAGGATCCGTTTTCGCGCTGCAACGCTGGGTAGCGTTCCTGGACACGCATCGCAAGCCCTAGTAGGGCCGCGATCGAAATGGCAGCAACCCCGGTTAGCACGGCGAAGATCGTGAACACCTGATCCGCCTGCTTCCGTGTTACAGTCACTGGCTCAAGGTCATCGCTGTCTGCTGCCACAACTTCTACGTCTGCCTCAAGTACAGTGGATGCTTCATCTACGCTTTCACCAATCGTAGCAAGCTGTTCGTCAACCGTTTCGAGCAGTTCGGCCAGTTCCTGCGTATCCTGGGACTCTTCCGTGGTCGCTTGCATTTCGGACACAGTTGCCTGGATCTCTTCCGTCGTCTGCTCCAGTTCTTCGAGATTGACCTGTAGATTGGTGCTCAATTCTGCCACGCGCTGTTGAAGCCAGATTTCGCGCAGGATGAAGGCGGTCAAGAGCAGGCTGACGGTGACAAATACGGTCACTGCCGCGACAACAAGCCGGTTAAGCAATTGATCTGGATCAGCATCCATGGCTTGATCTCCTGATGAGCCGCTCAAATGAGCAACTGCCTTTACCAAGAGTATACCCCTAAGAACGGAAGGGAGACAGGGTGCAGATATGCGATCACCGACACGTACATAAGAGACGTGAACACAAGATTGGGCCGGTCACTGACCGGCCCAAAGTGCGGCTGCTCATCGCAAAGCCGCGGGAACTATCCGGTAGTGGTCTGTTTAGGCTGTAGCCTGCCGCCCGACAGCCTGTTGCGGAGAGCGCCAAGCCAGCGGTGCTCGGTGACCCGTGACAGATAGTAAAGCGCCCACGCCACTGCCACGCCGGAGATGATCAAGACCCAGCGCACTGTGTTGGCAGCCACAGGGACGACGGACGCCTGAATGCGTGTATCGGCACGCGAGATCATGCGTACATCGCTCCCGCTGGCCACATCGATACGCGCGGTGCCTGGCGGCAGATCAAAGGTGAGGCTGTGAAAGGCATCACGCCCGGTGCCGACTCGCTTGGATGTCATGTTCAGCCCCAAGTCGCTGCTCCTGATCCGGAAGGCGGAAGCGCGTGCGCCGGATCGCATTTCAATCGGGATGGCCTCATCGCCCGGGTTGGTGACGACCGCATGGCCGC
>CAZYQJ010000796.1:0-2651 GCA_964649925.1 uncultured Litorilinea sp. | reverse complement strand
TTGTGAACCATCGTGTCCGACCAGGTGACCAGCGAGATGTTTTCCATCGCTCCGCTGATGCCCGGCAGCGCGATCTGATAGTATTTGGGATAGGGGAAGGGGAGGTCAAGCTGGCGCGTCATCCAGGCCAACATGTTCTTGGTACGGCCAAATGTGCGCAGCAAGTCCTCGGGCGTGTGGTCATGGGTAGCGAAGTAGGCGACGGGGATGGACGTTTCGCCGTCGACAAACTCCCCATCGTCGGCGCGCACAAAATCGCCAATGGCAATACAGGCCAGATAGCTGGGGCACGGCTGATCCAAGCGCCAGTGGCTTGTCTTTGTGCCGTCTTCGTGATTGACTTCGCCTTCCAGATAACCGTTGGCGAGGATGGTGAAGCGGGCATCGGCGCGCAGGTGATAGGCCAGGGTGGTGCGCACATTGGGCAGGTCAAGACAGGGCAGCCAGTGGCGGGCGCGCTCTGTTTCATGGTCGCTGATCACATACCAGGGAAGCTTAGGGTACTGCTCGTCGGGCTGGCAGAAGTAGAGGCCGGACGCGGGGCCGGAAACGCGGTAGGCAATTTCGACCAGCCGCGTCTCGCCCGCCTGAAAAGGCTGATCCCAGGTAATGGCGATCTTCTTGTCGTCATAGCGCCAGTTCAGGGCGAAGCCGTCGGGGGATTGGACAAAGAGGTCTTCGAAGTTGACTGCGTCCAATTCCAATACAGAGGGGCCATCGCGCCGCGCTTGTACGGTGATGGTAACCCTGCCGCCCACGGCGCGCACGGCGAGACTGATGTAGAGATCGATGTCGAGGTGGACCGGCTCCAGCTCCAAGTCGGGCGGGTAGTGTTCGGGCAAAGTAGGGTCGTCGAAACGCGGCGCGGGGATAGGCGCGTTTTCGGCAGTGAGATCGAGTCGTTCTGCAAACCAGCGGCCATCGTGCCTCATACGGTATCTCCTGCGATACGGAGTGCTGCAGCGGGTAATAGGATTGGGGTGGGGATATGGGATACGCTGAACGCGCTCAACAGGGGCCGGGCAGCAAGCTCTATCATTTTAACCTTTCTGGTGTCTGTTCGGCGCCGACATAGGCCAAGTCTGCTGGATCCATGCGGTGGCAAAATCTGGCGTCATGGCCAGGGCTGCATGGGTGGGGCCGAATCGGGAGAAGGGCAGGTCAGCCAGTGCAGCCTGTCTCCTGAGCCAGCGGCCCTCGCAAATCTCCGCGGGGATGCCTGAAAGCCGCACCGCCAGCTTTGGGATGGCGGCGTTTTTGCCGCTGGCAACAGCACCAGAGATGATCAAGGGTGGGCGCAGGCGGGATGGGCAAACGGCTGTTACAGGTACAGCAACGACGACTTTGGCCGCACGGTCGTAGCCGCAGGAAGGGCAGACGTTACGCATGGCAATCGAGTCCACCAGGACATAGGATGCTGAGGATGATTGTAGACGCTGCCGTTCGTTTTGCACTGGCGTGCGGGGGAATCGAGAAGGCTAGGGGGCGCGCCAATGTTGCTGAGTACTACACATTCTTGTATTCAGACATGCTATACTGCAGGTTGCGCACCAATAGCATTGCAGTGACGCGACGGCAAGCGTGAATGCACAAGCAGATACAGTCACAGTGTGATGGATTCAATGATAGATGACCTGTTGGTGCGGTATTCTATCATTGGCGCTAGCCTGTGGCAATTGGCATGGCGTGATGTGAGCAGTTTGTGAGAGGACTTGGGCCATGTTTTTCGTCACAGTCGAACGGCTGTGAGTGGATAGGATGATGCGCCATGGATAGGCAAGTCTTTATCATTGCGAACCCGGCGGCGGGTCAAGACAGTTTCGACATCAAGGGGCTGAATGCCTTTTTTGGCGAAGCAGATATTGAGTGGCATGTGGAGTTCACCAAACAGGTGGGCGATGGAACGCGGTTTGCCAGGGAAGCGGTAGCACGCGGGGTGGATGTCGTGGCTGCTTATGGCGGCGACGGAACTGTGGCCGAAGTGGCGAGTGGGCTGGTCGGCAGCGACGTGCCGCTGGCGATTTTGCCAGGGGGTACGGCCAATGTGATGTCCATTGAACTGGGCATTCCAAAAGACTTTGGGGCTGCGTGCGCCTTGATGGCTACAGAGCAACTGGCAACCCGTTCGGTAGACGTGGGCCAGGTGGACGACCGCTATTTTATGCTGCGCGTCAGCGTGGGGCTGGAAGCCAAGATGGTGGAGGGCACTGACCGCACGCTCAAAGACAGGCTGGGGACGCTGGCCTATGCGCTGTCGGCGTTGCGCGCGCTGCGTGAGCAAGAAGCCATCCGCTATGAGTTTGAGTTGGACGGCCAGCATGTCAGCCAAGAAGGGATTGCCTGTATCGTCGCCAATTCGGGCAACCTGGGCATGCAGGGGCTACGGCTGGCGGCAGATGTGGACATCAGCGATGGGTTGCTTGACATCTTTGTCGTCAACAACGCCAACCTGGGAACCGTGCGTACACTGGTCTCCAGCATTTTGGGGCAGGAAGGCATCGCCGCGCCACCTGAGGCCGACGCTGCTGTAGATATCGACCGTACCTTCCACCACTGGCAGGCGAGGGAGATCGTGCTGCATGCCACGCCGCCGGACGTGGTTCAGTGTGACGGCGAGATGATCGGGGAAACGCCCAAGCGGATTCGTGTGC
>CAZYQJ010000795.1:0-2657 GCA_964649925.1 uncultured Litorilinea sp. | reverse complement strand
CTGCGCACGCAGCCCCACCACCAATCGCGCCAACAGCGCAGCGGCATGCGCCGACAGGTTGCGGTTGGCAGCCGACAGCGTGTAATGCTCGACCGTATGCCCGCTCAGGGTGACCTGGCCCGCCGAGATTTGGATGCCCAGCGATGTCTGTGCGACGGCAACGGCGGCTGGATTGGGCAGCCCAAGCGTGCGGTTGATCAGCCGCGCCACCTCGGCGATGTGTGTGGGGTGATAGAGTTGGCGGCGGCCTAGTCCAGCACGCGCCGATGCCCGGTTTAACACGATCATCACCCCTGCCAACAGCACGGGCATGGCGATCTGCCACGGCACAAACGGCAGGCGGCCCGTCCACGCAAGCACAGCGACCCCGGTCGTGAGGGCAAGCGCTGTCCACTGCGCCTCTGAATACCCCAACCAGTATGGGCGGCCCGGATCGCCGCGGACAAACTCAAAACAGAAGCGGCCCATATTGTACATGACCACATACCATGCCAACGCGCTGCCCGCCGCCTGGCCGATCCACACCAGGATCGCCCCAATCACGACCAGAGACAGGACATAGAGTGATTCCACAGCCTGGATCGGAAACAGCCGCACGCCCACCAGATACGAAGTAAACCCCGCGGCCCCATGTTCGGGGCGATAGCAGACCCCCCAGCGGTGCGGCTGGCCGTGACAGCACCCGACCATCAGACAGCCCAGACGCCCCCACACCAGAAAGCCCCCTGTGCCAATCATGACAATGTCGAGATAGGGCAGCAGCGGCTGGCCGATCATCCATAATAGCAGCGATGCCGTCCCCAGCACAGCCAGTTCGTGGTGATGGTAGGTCAGCCGTGTCGTGCCGGTGATCACTTTGGTGACAAAGACTGTGAGCAGGATCGTGGCGACGCTGGTCAAGATCAGCGCCACCATCACCCCATAGGAGAGCGCGGCGCGCGTGACCAACACCACGCCGATCAGGATCGTCGTCGCCAGGCCGATGTAGCCGCAGACCTGATAGGCAGATCGGGCGCGGCCCATCAACCTGACCTGCGGTCGCACCAGCCGGTCCAGAAGCTGATTGAGTCTGGTTCGCGCCATCTTGACTTGTCTCCTGGCTCCATCCCCGTCCGCCATTCTGTACGTCTACCTCAACCGCTGGCGCGGCGGCAGCGGGTCGGCGGCGCAGGAAGCTCGTCCGCCCTACCGCTAGCGCTAGCCGCGGTCCTGCGCCGCGCCAGCAGTTCATCCCTGCGTGTGGCGTAGTTGCGCTGCAACTCGGCGCTGAGGCAGTAATAGTAGCCAAGCGCACCGTCGATCAAAGAGACGCGCGTCGAATGGGAGATGCGGCCTGTATGCGGCAGTTCCTGGAACAGGGCTTCGTGATAAAATGCCAAGAACTCCCGTTCATCGCTGCGTGACGGACCCGTCATGCCCGACCGCACCTGCTCGATGTGTTCGATCTCATGGCGCACCTGGGCGATCCGCCGCGCAAGCCCCCCGCGGGTGGTGTTCTCGACAAAATAGCGTCCCACGGTAAGGACTCCGGTGGTGGCGCTGCCGCGGCCCGTATAGGTGACCTTCAAACCGGGTTCGTCTTCCTGATAGACAATGCGGCTCACTTTGGCAGCATCGTTGGGATAATACCCGTCGATGATCGCCCGGACAACCGCGACCGCGCGCTCTGCCAGGGGCTGTGACGAGTTCTGGGCCAGCGCGATGATCCGCTGCGCCTTTTCATCCAGCGCTGATTGAGATCGAGGCTGGCGGCGGATAGCCCGCTGAGCGCGCGTGGCATCCTGCTGGACGACATGCGTCAATTCGTGCGCCAGCAGTTTGCGCCCGGCCGCGGTGTAAGGCGCATAGCGCCTACCCCCAAACACGACATGCCTCCCCGCTGTATAGGCGGCAGCACCGATTGCCTCGGCAGATGCGGCAGCCTGAACGCCGATATGCAGACGTACCCCTTGAAAATTGTGATGAAAGCGATCCTCCATCCAGGATCGCGTGGCTGAGTCAAGCGGCTGGCCCGGCGTGTCCAGCACGTCCTGCACAATGGCAGGGGCAATGGGGGTGTCCGCCGTCTCTCCCTGGGCTGGGCTTGTTTGCACGCGAACTTCAGATGGCTTGAGGTGTGCAGCCTGGCACTCAGCACACGCGCCGCCGCACTTGCAGACCGGCGGTTGGGCTTTCCCCTGCATTACCTGATCTGCGACCTGATTGGCCTCACGCTCATACGGGTCGTCCACCGCGCCGATCTTGAGTTGCGCCTGTACCCACTGCGTCACCGCCCGGTTGCCCACCTGCTGCTGGAGCATCAGCAGCGGGTGCAGGGCGCTAGACGCACGCGATCGCTGTGCGCCCGGCGATGAGGGCAGCCCCTTCGCAGCCTCTGGCTGACGCTGCGCCTCGCTCAACCCCAGTTCGTTATGCATCGACGTCTCCTTTACCGGTTCGCATGGCGGGCCGCGCCGGCCCCATCACCAGCGCGGTCCGCCATACGCGGTGATCCCTAATCCCCAGACCACCGGAATTCGCCTGGCCGTAGCCCGCGACCCTGCTTTTTGCTACGGCTAGAGGAGTGATCCTTGTCAGAGTCTTTGTGAGAGCGGCCCTTGGGGTGCGGCTGCATCTTCGGGGAGTGGGATTTCATCTGGGGACGATGGAACCCGTGA
>CAZYQJ010000794.1:0-2657 GCA_964649925.1 uncultured Litorilinea sp. | reverse complement strand
TGGAGAATCATCTATGTTGATGAATATGAAAGACCTGTTGGCGGTCGCTCATGCCAACTGTTTTGCGATTCCAGCGTTTAACATCAGCAGCAGCATGTTGCTGCGCGGGGTGATGGAAGCTTCGGAGGAAAAGCAGGCGCCGGTCATCCTGGCGATCCATCCCAGCGAATTGGAGTTTGTGCGCCCGTCGTTTGTCAAGGCCGCGGTGGAGGAAGCTGTCCGCGCGAGCGTGCCCGTCGCCATCCATCTGGATCACGGCGCATCGCTGGCGCAGGTGATGGAGGCCATCCAGTGCGGCTTTACCTCGGTGATGATCGACGCCTCCAGCCGCCCGTTTGAGGAAAACATCGCCATCTGCAAAAAGGTGGCGGATCTGGCCCATGCGGTCAATGTGTCGGTCGAAGGCGAGCTAGGCACCATCGGCACGACTGGCCCAGACGCAGAAGCCGGTGCGGATGAGATCATCTACACCGACCCCGACGATGTGGTTACATTTGTCGAAGCCACCGGCGTTGATGCGCTGGCGGTTGCCATCGGCACGTCGCATGGCATCTACCCGAAGGACAAGAAGCCTGAACTGAGACTGGACTTGCTCAAGGAGATCCGGTCCAGGGTGGACATTCCACTGGTTCTCCACGGCGGCTCTGCCAACCCGGACGACGAGATCGCCGCAGCCGTGAAGCTGGGCATCAACAAGATCAATATCTCCAGCGATATCAAGGACGCATTTTATCAGAAGTGCCGTGAAGTGCTGGCTGATCCCTACCTGCGCGAGCCGGGGTCGATCTACCCGGCATGTATTGACGCTATGAAGCAGGTGGCCTATCACAAAATTGAGTTGTTCGGCACGGCAGGCAAGGCAGCCCTTTACCAGTACGGGAGCCGACAGCCTCAACTGCAAGTGCAGTAAGGTCGCCGCGCCTGTCCAGCGTTGGCACCGGCCCTAAAGACCGTGTAGATGATAAGCTCGCTTCGTGGAGCGGTTTGACAGTAGCTGTTCTGTGAGGCGAGCTTTTTCATGCCGATCAATTTATGTCTGTTATCGGGTGATGAGTCATGCCAGAGAAGATTGCGTTAGGGTTTAGCGACAACCTGGATTACGAGATCGTGTGGGACTCTGCGGTCTTTGAGGAGTTGATCGTCCGCTATGGCATCCGCGCCGCTGAGATAGCCGACATCAAGGCGATCAACAGCGAGCGCGACCTGGTGATCTCGATCCTGAGTTTCTTAAAGTCGGGGACGGGCGGCGAACGGACGGTCGCCGCGTCGGCCATTGTCGAGCGGTTTGCAACGTATTTCGACATGAAGATCACCCTGGGCGGGACGGGAGTCCGCGCGGCTATCGCCATGCGCAAGTTGGGGTACACTGCCGCGCTGCACCTGGTCACCCTCAACGACCATGTGCGCCGACTTCTCCCGCCCGACTGCCCCTATGTGTGCAGCAACACCGAGGATACCTCCTACCCCCATCTGATCGTGCAGTTTGACAAGCATACCCGTGTATGCGCGGGCGACATCGATCTCTGCAGCCGCCGGGCGAACCGCATCATCTATCACAATGATGCCGACAACATTCGCATGAAGCTCAATGAGGACTTTGCCCGCCTTATCACCCATGCTCGCGTCTTGTTGGTGTCGGGCTTCAACGCCATGCAGAGCAGGGAACTCCTGTGCGACCGGCTGGCATCGCTGTTGCGGATCATGGCGCACCTGCCCAATGACGCGCTGGTCTATTACGAGGATGCAGGGTTCTATGACCCTGGCCTGAGCAAGTTGATCTACGCCACGCTGGCAGACCGGATCACGGTTGCCAGCCTCAACGAGGACGAACTTCAGGCCCATCTCGGCAGGCAGATCGATCTGCTGGATGCCGCCCAGATCAAAGAGGCGTTGGCCGACCTGCATAGACAGATCCCAGTTCCTATCATCGTCGTGCATTCGACGTGGTGGGCGCTTGCCTATGGCGAGAACGCAATGCGCTATGCAAACGCGCTCAAGGGCGGCGTCACGATGGCGACGACCCGTTTCTGCTATGGGGATGACTTTACCGTCGAAAACTACAAAGAAGTCGAACGCCTTGACCCCAACCCTGAAGGTGCAGCGATGGCAGACGCGCTCCACGCACTGCTGGGCGACCAGGTCTGCTGCGTGCCCGTCGCCCAGGTGGACCCGCCCAATGCGACAACTATCGGCCTGGGCGATGCCTTTGTCGGCGGGTTTTTGCCCGCGCTGCTGCCGTAGGTCTGGGAAGGCGCACGCCGGTCACCCTGGTTGACAATCGAGGGCGAATCTCCCATAATGGGCGCAGTCACCCGCAACTCCCACCCCCGGTTTCGGGGGAATGCCGGGTACAGCCACCCTTGGAGCAACCATGTCTGCACCCACCGACCAGGCTCTGTGCGAGCGGTGGCATGCTGCGCCCGCGCCGTTGCTGCCGCTGCTGCACGCCTTCCACGCACGTGACGGCTATCTCAGCGATGACGCGCTGCGCACGATTGCCCGCACACTGCGGATCCCGCTGGCGGACCTCTACGGGACCGTCACCTTCTATCACCATCTGGCGCGCACCCCTGCCGAGGCGGAGAGGCCGCGCGTCTGCACCGGCCCCATCTGCGCCCTGCACGGGGCGGAGTCGCTCTGTGCAGCCCTGCAGGGTG
>CAZYQJ010000793.1:0-2660 GCA_964649925.1 uncultured Litorilinea sp. | reverse complement strand
TCAGAATGAACAAGAATATGTGTTAGGGGTCTACAGCCGCCCGCCCTTTGTCATCGAGCGCGGCCAGGGCAGCACACTCTACGACAGCGAGGGCAACGCCTATCTGGACTGCGTGTCGGGCATTGCCGTCAATGCACTCGGCTACAATGACCCCGGCATCCGTCAGGCTGTGCAGGAGGCATTGAGCAGCGGCGTGCTGCACGCCAGCAACCTCTATCACACAGCCCCCCATGCACGGCTGGCGAAACTGCTCTGCGAAACCAGCTTTGCCGACAAGGTACATTTCAGCCTCACCGGTGCGGACGCCAACGAAGGCGCGTTCAAGTTTGCGCGGCGCTATGCGCGCGAAAAGGGACACAAGGACAAGTACCACATCCTGGCCTTTTCCAACGCTTTTCACGGGCGTCTGTTTGGCAGCCTGGCCGCCACCCCGCGGCCCAAATATCAGGAGCCGTTTGAGCCGTTGATGCCCGGTGTGCGCTTTGCCGAGTTCAACGACCTGGACAGCGTTCGCGCCCAGATGGACGAGGGGGTCTGCGCCATCATTGTAGAACCTGTGCAGGGGGAAGGAGGAATCCATCCGGCTACACGGGAGTTTCTGCAAGGGCTGCGCGACCTGGCCGACGAATATGATGCACTGCTGATCTTCGACGAAGTGCAGTGCGGTGTGGGGCGCACAGGCCACTTGTGGGCCTATCAAAGCTACGGCGTGGAACCGGACATCCTGACGGCAGCCAAACCCCTGGCAGGGGGGCTGCCTATCGGCGCGATCCTGATGCGCCAGAAGGTGGCCGACGCCATGCACAAGGGCGACCATGCCAGCACCTTTGCCGGGGGTCTGGCCACCACCCACGTCGCCCACTACGTCGTCAGCCGGATTGCAGACCCGCAGTTCCTGGCCGATGTGCGCGCCAAGGGCAAGCTGCTGGTGGACTTGCTGGAGGAGATCAACAGCCCGCACGTCGTAGCAGTACGCGGCCAGGGGCTGCTTGTCGGCATGGAGCTAGACATCGACACCACCCCCATCGTTGCCGAGGGCTACAAACAGGGGTTGATCATGGTCAATGCTGGGCCCAATGTGCTGCGGTTTGTGCCGCCGCTGATCATCAGCGAGGCAGAAATCAAGCAGGTCGCCAGCAAGGTGGACGCCATCCTACAGGGAATGTAGGCGCATTGTGATAAACCGGGTCACATGAAATAGGGGCACATGGCGGTGTGGGTGTGATCGATGCCGGTCACCCGACCGGCCTGTGTAGAAGTGAGGAACCCAGGAGAAGATGCCTGTCATCATCCGGCCTGCCGTCGAGTAGGATGTTGCTGCCATTGTCGCACTGGTCAACCGGTTTGCGGCTCAAGATATCATGCTGCCGCGCACCGAAGCCGGGGTCAGACAGACGCTGGCCGACTGGCTGGTAGCCGACGACGAGGGCCGGTTGGCGGGCTGTGGCGCACTCGTCCCCCTCACCGAAACACTGGTCGAGATTCGATCCATGGCGGTCGATGAAGCCTACCAGGGGCAGGGGATCGGGGGAGACCTGGTGCAAGCGCTGGTGGAGCGGGCGCGCGAGCAGGAATATGAGCAGGTCTGCGCGCTCACGCTGCGCGAACGCTTTTTCACCCGCCTGGGCTTTGAGGTGGTGGACCGGTGGAGCATCAGCCCGAAGGTGTGGCAGGCGTGCATCTACTGCCCGAAATTCCACCGCTGCGATGAAGTAGCCGTCCTGATGCCACTGGTTCCCAGCGCAGCCAAAAGCGAGGAGACCAAAACGCCGGGATGGAATGGGCTGCTGCGCTGGCATGAATGGCAGCCCCTGAAACTGGCCTATCAGCAACGCCCGCGCAATGCAGGTCGGCAAGAGGATTGATAGATATCGGATACTTGGCAAGTGACCGGCAGATGCTGATCCCTGTCTCCGTATGGAACGCGGCGAGGCAAGGAGGGTCTGCCGGTCACTTGTGGAATATTTGTGGCATAACAGAAGGAAAACAGGCGTGACAGCAATTTTAGTCCTTGCCGATGGGACGGTCTTCCGCGGTGAAGCCTTTGGCGCGGCCACCACGGTTGTGGGTGAGGTCGTGTTCAATACCAGCCTGACGGGCTATCAGGAGGTCATCACCGACCCCTCTTACCGCGGCCAGATGGTCTGTATGACGACCTCCCATGTGGGCAATACCGGCATTAATCTTGAAGATGTGGAGAGCGATAAGCCGCAGATCACCGCCTTCATCGTGCGCGAGATCAGCCCTATCACCTCCAACTGGCGGGCCAATGAAGCGCTGCCTGATTATCTGGCACGCCACGGCATTCCCGGCATCAGCGAGGTCGATACCCGCGCCCTGACGCGGCGGCTGCGTGACCGGGGGGTAATGCACGCCGCGCTTTGCACCGATGGCAGCCAGGATGTCGGCCAACTGCTGGAGCTGGCGCGCAGTTGGGAAGGGCTGGATGGCCGCGACCTGGTACAGGAGGTCACCTGCCAGGAACCGTATCACTGGATAGACGGCACGCGCGTCGAGTGGACGCCCGTAGCCGCCGGGCGTGACAGGGATGCGGAGGCCGTAGCAGGCGACGCCAGCGCGGCCCAGCACGACGCCCCGCTGGTGGTCGCCTATGACTTTGGCATCAAGCACAACATCCTGCGCCGCCTCACCAGTCATGG
>CAZYQJ010000792.1:0-2664 GCA_964649925.1 uncultured Litorilinea sp. | reverse complement strand
ATCAGGATCACCTGCACCAGAGAGGCGGTGCCCATGCCCATTTCCTGCGCGCCGAACTGGGCCGAAAGCCCTATCACCGTCTGGATGCCGTCGTTATAGAGCAGATAGGCAGCCAGAAACAACAGCGTTTGCGGGTAACCAGGCAGTTGACGCAGTGTATGGCGCAGTTGGACAAAGCCGATCGTCCAGATGCTTTCGTCCGGCGGCATCGTCTTGACCGGGTTGCGGCGGCGCAGACGGGCCAGCGGGATCAGGGTAAAGATGGCCCACCACATCCCAGCCGAGGCCAGGCTGATACGCACCGCATGACCGGTGTCCACCCCCAATGGCTCGGCCAGAAACTGCACAAAGACCAGGTTGATCGCCAGCAGAATCCCGCCCCCTAGATAGCCCATCGCCCACCCCTGTGAGGAGACCCGGTCTCGGTCGTCGGGTGCGGCAATATCAGGCAGGAAGGCGTTGTAAAAGACGACGGACGCGCCAAAACTCAGGTTGGCGATCAGAAAGAGGATGCCGCCCAGCACGTAGTTGCTGCCCTGCACAAAGTACAACGACAGTGTTGCCAGCGCGCCTAGATAGGCTGTCACGCCGAGCATCTGCTTTTTGCGGTGTGAATAGTCGGCTACCGCGCCCAGGATGGGCAGGAAGAAGACCTGAAGCACGACCGACAGTGACAGGATGTAGGGGAAAAACGAATCCGCCAGCACCGGGATGCCCAACGGGTAGACATAGCCCTGAGCGTCTGCGGCTTGCTCCGTGACTGCGGTCAGATAGGGGCCGAGGAAAACAGTGACAACCGTGGTCGCAAAGGCAGAATTGCCCCAGTCGTAAAAGTACCAGGCGATCTGTTCGCGGCGGCTATAGTCGCCCCTGGCGACGATGGGCGCGGCCATGAGATTCCTTCTATGGGTGTCCCGCCTGCGGGTGTGAGGGTGGTGCGCCGGATGGCAGATCAAAGAAGGCGGCAAGGACGGGCGGATCGTCCCTGCCGCCTGATGTACAGGTGCTTAGGCCGGTACAGGAAAGTCCTGGACCAACGCCGCGACTTCATGTCTCACCTGCGCTTGCAGGTCGTTGTTGTTGGGGTCGCGCGCCACTGTCGCGATCCAACGGCCAATCTGGGTAAATTCGGCAGTGCCCATGCCGCGCGTGGTCGCCGCTGGGCTGCCCAACCGGATGCCGCTGGTCACCATGGCCGGTCGAGGGTCAAACGGGATCATGTTCTTGTTGCAGTGGATACCCGAGTTGTCCAGTGCCTTTTCGACCGCTTTACCGGTGATCTCCTCGTTTTGTAGCACGCCCAAATCTACCAACAGCAGATGGTTGTCCGTCCCGCCGCTGACAATCCGCAGCCCTTCCTCCTGCAAAGTCTGGCCCAGGGTTTTGGCGTTGTCCAGCACGCGCTGCTGATACATCTTGAACTCAGGGCGCAGCGCTTCGCCAAAGCTCACGGCCTTGGCCGCGATGACGTGCATCAACGGGCCGCCCTGGATGCCAGGGAAGACGGCACGGTCGATCTGCTTGGCGTAGTCGGCGCGGCAGAGGATCAGCCCCCCGCGCGGGCCGCGCAGCGTCTTGTGGGTGGTGGTGGTCACAATGTCACAGTAGGGCACAGGGTCAGGGTGCAGGCCGGTGGCAACCAACCCAGCGACGTGCGCCATGTCCATCATCAACTTGGCATCCACGCTGTCGGCAATGGCGCGCAGCCGCGGAAAGTCAAAGTGGCGCGGGTATGCGCTGGCCCCGGCGACAATCAACTTGGGGCGCAGTTCTTCGGCCATGCGCTGGAGCGCGTCATAGTCAATGCGCTCGGTCTCGCGGTCCACACCGTAGTGTTGGAAGTTGTACAGCTTGCCGGAGCTATTGAGGTGAAACCCGTGGCTCAGATGGCCGCCGTGGTCGAGCTTGAGCGCCAGCACAGTATCGCCCGGCTTGAGCAGCGCCAGATAGACCGCTTCATTGGCCTGTGCGCCTGAATGGGGCTGGACGTTGGCGTGTTCCGCGCCGAATAGTTCTTTGGCGCGTGCGATGGCAATGCGCTCGGCAATGTCCACATAGTCACAGCCGCCATAGTACCGCTTGCCCGGATACCCTTCGGCGTATTTATTGGTCAAGACGCTGCCCATGGCCGCCAGGACCGCGGGCGTGACATAGTTTTCGCTGGCGATCAACTCGATCCCGCTGAACTGGCGGTTGCGTTCCAGTTCAATGGCCTCATAGATTTCGGGGTCTTGGTCTGCCAAAATCTGGCGTGGGTCGGGCAGGTCAGTCCAAGCTGGCAGGCCGGACGCGGCGTGCTGGACAGGGGCGGATAGGTTCATGCGCGCGGTTCTCCTTACATCACCGAATGACGGTCAAAGCTCTTGCGACGTAGGCGGGTGGCGGGCCGCTACAACGCTGGCAACATAGCACGTTTGAGGCGGTTCGTCAATTCATCCGGCCCGGCTTGGGGAGTAGTAGCATGTCTGTCAGGCTGCGAGCCTGACCTACGAAAGTGCGAACGAGGTCATATAAAATGGTAGGTCGGGCACTATGCCCGACATCGTACGCATTGCCAACCATGTACGGCGAATAAACCGCACCTATAGAGATCTCTGCACCCCGCTCCCTGCGGGCCTATTCTTCTGTGACTGTCGCGGCAGGCGCGGTCGCGGGTGGGGCCGG
>CAZYQJ010000791.1:0-2665 GCA_964649925.1 uncultured Litorilinea sp. | reverse complement strand
ATGAACTGGAATTTCATGATGGCCGGTACTGCCAGCACCAACCCGCTGCTCTTTGTCCTGGCAATCGGCCTGGTCCTGGCCTGGAAGGTCGCAGGGTACGCAGGGGTAGACCGCATCCTGCTGCCGCTGCTCGGCACACCCTGGCAAAACCGGCCTGTGCGGGAAGACGAGCCGAGCCCTGCGCTCCAGCCAACGCCCAGCCAAGCCTAACGCCAAAGAATCTCAGAACCCTGTCTGCTTCAGTTCTAGAGCATAGATACCTCGGCCCGCATCACTTGATGCGGGCCGAATATGTTTTTCACTGTATACGCTTAGTTCTGCACCTCGTCCATCAGCCCATGTTGAAGCGCAAAGCGCACCAACGCCGCGCGCGTGCTTAACTCTAGCTTTTCCATGACCCGTGCCTTGTAGGTCTCCACGGTCTTGACGCTCAGGAAGAGCATCTCCGCAATCTCCTTGTTGGAATAGCCGAGCGCGATCAGGCGCAGCACCTCCACTTCGCGTTCGCTCAACTGCGCCAGCCGCTTATTCTGGGTCGCTTCCTCCTCAGTCTGGGCAGGCTGCGCCAGGAGGGCTTGTGCATGGGCCGGGTGGAGGAACATGCCGCCGCTGTGGACGGTGCGAATGGCCGACAGCAGTTCTATGTCTGCCGCCTGCTTGAGTACATAGCCGGAACCGCCCGCGGCCAGCACCTGGCGCAGATAGGTTTCATCGTCGTGCATGGTGAGCACCAGCACGCGGCTGTCGGGCACAGCGCGGCGCAGCGCAGGCAGCGCTTCCAGCCCGTTGACACCCGGCATGTTGATGTCCAGCAGGATCACATCCGGCTTGACGGTCTGGGCCACGCGCAGGCACGCCGCGCCGTCATGTGCCTCGCCTACCACTTCCATATCCGGTTCGTCGTTGAGCAGCGCCATCAACCCGGCGCGTAAAACAGCGTGGTCGTCGGCAACGACAATGCGAATGGGTTGGCTCATACTGGTATCTCCACATAGACGGTGGTCCCTTCGGGGCTGCTCTCGACATCGATCTTACCACCCAATAGCTCGCTGCGTTCGGTCATGCTGTGCAGCCCCACACTGCTTCCGGCGCGCCGCGCCGCGGTCACGTCGAACCCGGATCCGTTGTCCTCGACAATGGCCTGGACTTGCCCATCGCGCTGGCTGACCACCACGCTGAGCGCGCTGGCCCGGCTGTGCCGTGCGGCGTTGGTCATGGCCTCCTGGATGATGCGGTAGAGCGAAGTCTCGACGCTGGAGGGCAGCCGGTTGGGCAGGGTGCAGTGCAGGTCTACATTCAGATGCGGATAGCGCACTGCAAATTCGCTGACATACCGTTCCAGTGCCGCGGCCAGCCCCAAGTCGTCCAGCGCACTGGGGCGCAGTTCCCGGCTCAACAGGCGCACCACAGCCAGGGTTTCGTCGACAATGCTGCGCAGTTCAGCCATGCGCGCATGGAGTGTCTGCGGGTCGCTTGCCTGGTCCAGCACCTTGATATTGACCAGGATCGAGGTCAACGCCTGGCCCACGCCATCATGGAGTTCACGCGCGATGCGTTTACGTTCTTCTTCCTGGGCGCTGATCAGCCGTGAGAGCAGACGCCCGCGCGCGATCTCCTTCTGTTCCACCAACTGCTGGCTATCTTCCAACGCCTCTACCATTTGGTTGAAGGCATCGGAGAGCGCGCCGATCTCGTCATTGCTCCAGTGTGGAGCGCGCACGCTCAGGTCACCCTGACGGAGCTGTTCGGTGGTGGTCACCAAATCGAGGATGGGCCGGGTAATCAGCCAGGTCAGCAGCAGCGCAGCCATGATACCGACGATCGCGACGACCACCGTGGTCAGCAACATGCGGTTGGTGGTGTCGTCGATGATCCGCAGCAGCCGCGTTTCCGCCAGCCCCAACCGCACCACACCCAGTTTGCCGTCGAGGATCGGCATGGCAAAGTCGTGCATTTGCCCTTCTGGCCCCTCATAATGGATATGGCTCATCTGGGTGCCGGGCGGGCTGGGATGAACCAGCACGACCTCTGCCGGGGTGCGCTCGGTGAAGGTCTCGGCCAGCACGCGGCCATCGGCATCCAGGACAAAGGCATAGCGGGCATCCGGGTGATTGCGTACCGTATCGGCCAGCAGGTTGTTCAACCCGTAGATGTTCTTGTCGAGGATCAGCCCGGCGGCGCGGCCCGACAGGTCGCTGGCGACCGAGAAGCCGCGGTTGTCGAGTTCGGCCAGCAGCGTTTCATGCATCACCCCGCGCACCTGCAAGGTCACAGCCAGCCCCAGGGTCAGCGTCAGACCCAGGACAATGCCCATGATCTTGGTGCGTACACTGACGCCCGTCACCAGGATGCGGAGCCGGTCAATCCGGTCGCGCACTCTGGCCAGGCGATCTGTGGAAGGGATGGATAGGGTGCTCATCGCATCAAGCATTATAGCCACCTCTCTCCATTCATGCCAGAGGATGGGGCGATAGATGACGGAATTACCGTGCGGGCTGTGGCAAGATGGTGTGGTATGTTTTCTTGGTGATGTACACAGGTATCGGTAGCCCGCCGCTTGATCGTGACGGGCATGACGACGAAGCAGGGAACGATGCAGCAATTGTCTTGGCGGTTGGCGGTGCGTGCGGCGGTTGGGCTTCTGATGATCTTCGCCGCGACAGGC
>CAZYQJ010000790.1:0-2672 GCA_964649925.1 uncultured Litorilinea sp. | reverse complement strand
TTGCGATCCAGGCCATCTAAACGACCGTCTTACGCATGCCCCTGCAAGGCAGCCTGCAGTGGGGCAAGAGCAGCAGCATGGCCGAGGCGCGCCACGTAGCTGTGCGCGTGATCCTCGGCGACGGCAGCGAAGGCTGGGCCGAAGCGCCCCCGCGCCCCACCATCTACGGCGAAACGGTTCACAGCATCACCAGCGTGATCCGCACAGAACTCGCCCCGCGCGTCTGCGGTCTGCCCGTGTGGGATGAGGATGCACCGCACCAGCCCCCGTGGGCGGCCTCACCCCTCCAGCAGTTGCAGCGCCGCCTGCATGAAGTGAGAAACAACCACACGGCCAAAGCGGCGATTGATATGGCCGTCCATGCCGCGCTGGCCCAACACCGCGGGCTGACGCTGGCACAGCATCTCGGCGCACAAGCGGCGCGGCTGCGTGTGAGTTATATCCTGGGCATCGGCGACCGTGACACCGTCCTGGCCGAAGCGCAGCGCGTGGTGGCGCAGGGGGTGCGCGTGCTCAAAGTCAAGGTGGGTCGCGACTGGCAGGATGACCTGGCGCGCATTGCCGAACTGCGGGCTGCGCTTGGCCCCACGGTGGACCTGTACGCCGACGCCAACGAATGTCTGGACGCAGCCGCGGCCCCTGCCATCCTCGATGCGCTGGCGGAGTTGGGGCTGCACTACTGCGAAGAGCCGCTCCCCGCCGAGCAGATTGGCGAACGCGCCGCGCTGCGTAGAGGCAACCATCTGCCGCTGATCGCCGATGACAGCGCTTTCTCGCTGCGCGATCTGCGGCGTGAACTTGCCTTCGACACCTTTGACATCCTCAACATCAAGACAGCACGCACCGGCTATACCGAGTCCGCCGCCATGCTGGAGGCGGCGCGCGCCGCAGGCAAAGGCGTGATGGTCGGGTCACAGGCCAGCACTGGGCTGGGGACGGTCAGCGCCGCCCACTTTGCCGCCCTGCCCGGCATCGATCATCCGTCCGAACTCAGTTTCTTTCTCAAACTCCAGGACGATATCCTCGACCGTCCCTTGACGATCCAGGATGGCTATCTTGACCTGGGCGCAGCCGCCGCGGCGCGTATCGACCCGACCCGGCTGCGGGAGGCCGCGGTGGATCTGGCATAACCAGCGCAGGCCGCCCGACAACGGCCATCACCTGATTTCAGAACCGCGTGGATTGCCGCCTACGCCGGTCACCAGGCGGCTGTGCTACAATAGGCTCATCCTTCACTCGACAGATAGTGTCGGCAGGCTGGACCGTAGCCCACGGAAGCCTGCCCTTCGACCGAAAGGGAGGTAGCCTGATGACCGTCACCCCCCGCGCAGGCCAACCCGCGCCGCGCGCTATGCTTGTCAACGTACCGCGCCTGATCTCCGCCTATTACACCGAACACCCTGATCCAGCGGCGCAGCCGGTCAGCTTTGGCACGTCCGGCCACCGGGGGAGTTCGCTCAAAAGCACGTTCAACGAAGACCACATCGCGGCCATCTGCCAGGCCATTGTCGAATACCGCGCCGCCCAGGGCATCAACGGCCCGCTCTATCTGGGCATGGATACCCACGCCCTTTCCGAACCGGCGCACAACACCGCGATCGAGGTCTTTGCCGCCAACGGGGTGGACCTCTTTATCCAGAGCGGTCTGGGCTACACCCCCACGCCCGCCATCTCCCACGCCATTCTGACCTACAACCGCGACCACCCGCAGCGTCGCGCCGATGGCGCCGTCATTACCCCGTCGCACAACCCGCCCGATGATGGCGGCTTCAAGTACAACCCGCCTGAAGGCGGCCCTGCCGACACCAACACGACCAAGACTATCCAGACCCGCGCCAACGCCATCTTGCAGGAGGCACTGCGCGGCGTCAAACGCATCCCGCTGCGCCGCGCCCTGGCCGCCGATACCACCCATCACTACGATTATGTCATGCCCTATGTGGCTGACCTGGCCTCGGTGATCGACCTGGAGGCTATCGCCGCGGCCAATCTCAAGCTCGGCGTAGACCCGATGGGCGGCGCATCTATCGACTACTGGGACCCCATCGCCGACCGCTACGGGCTGGATATCGAAGTCGTCAACCGCGCCGTAGACCCCACCTTCAGCTTTATGACGGTGGATTGGGACGGGCAAATCCGCATGGATTGCTCATCCCCCTATGCGATGGCCGGGCTGATCGACCTCAAAGACCGGTTCGACATCGCCTTTGGCAATGACCCCGACAGCGACCGTCACGGCATTGTGACGCGCAGCCGCGGGCTGCTCAACCCCAACCATTACCTCGCCGTCGCCGTCTGGTATCTCTTCCAGCACCGGCCCCACTGGCGCGCGGATGCCGCGGTGGGTAAGACGCTGGTCTCTAGTTCGATGATCGACCGCATCGCCGCTCACCTGGACCGCACACTCTGCGAAGTGCCCGTGGGCTTCAAGTGGTTTGTGAATGGCCTGCTGGACGGTTCGTTTGGCTTTGGCGGGGAGGAAAGCGCAGGGGCATCCTTCCTGCGCCGCGACGGCACGGTCTGGACGACCGATAAAGACGGCATCCTGCTTGACCTGCTGGCCGCCGAGATCCTTGCCGTCACCGGTCGCGACCCTGGCGAGCATTACGGCGACCTCGAAGCGCGGTTCGGCAGCCCGGTCTCTGCGCGCATCGACGCCCCGGCTAACGGCC
>CAZYQJ010000789.1:0-2686 GCA_964649925.1 uncultured Litorilinea sp. | reverse complement strand
GGACGCAAGGTGCGATGTGTTCTCTATGAATGACATTCTCGAAATCCCGACATCTCGACTCGAAGGCCGGTTGCGCGATGGGTTTATTGAGACATGGCTGGTGGCCGGGCCGCTGGCGCTGCCGGTGGAAGACCTGGCCCGCTTTTCCGGCCCCGACGTAAAGGCGCAGATCGCGCGCGCCAAGCACCGTGAAGAATCGGGGGTGACCCAGCCCCCGGCAGAGCGCGCCGCGCTGCATTTGGGGCAGGACGATACCGAAGGCTCCCACCTCACCTGGCAGGTGGTGGAGTGCGCCGAGGATCACTTTGTCGACCTGACTGGCTTTTACCACACCTGCCACTATCTCTGCGCGTGGGCGTACGCGCAGGTTGTCGCCTCTCAAACGGGTGAGCATGAACTGGTGTTGACCACCAACGGCCCGGCGGATGTGTGGCTGAACGGCGAGCATATCCACCGCACGGCTCATTTCCATCACCAGATCCCGCACAGCGTGCGCTTTCCTGCCAAATTGAGCGAGGGAACCAACGAACTGCTGGTGCGCTTTGAGGAAGTGGCGGTGCGTGAATGTCCCTATGCAATGGCGCTGCAGATCGTGGGCGCGAGCGGCGACGAGTTTGGCGTTGTGCTGCCGACAACGCTGGAACCTGTGGCGCGCCGCCAGAAACTGGCCGAGGTCATGGCCCAGGCCTATCTGCTGCGCGATGTCTACCATCGCGAGGATAAACTGGAGGTGCATTGGCCCCAGACGATGGCGCTGAAAGACGAGTTGACTGTGCGCTTACAGACGCCTACGGGGCGCATCTACGCCGAGGGGCATCCGCGCATCGAGGCGGGCACGGTGATCAATCTGGGCGCGGTGTACCAGTTCCCCGAAGGTGTGTACGAAATCCTGCTGATGCCCAAGGCGGAGGAATACTATCTGCACAATATGCGCGTGCAGCGCAGGCTGCCGCTGCGCATCGCCAACAATAAGTACTCACAGCAACTTTACGGCACGCCGGAGCAGCGGCGCACAGAGGCCCTGCAGGACGCGGCGCGGCGCAATGTCAATGTCTTTTCGGAGATCGCCAAGATGGCATTGGGCCAGTGGGCCAAAGTGCGGCAAGAGGTGATCGAGGAGGCGATCCAGAACATCAACCAGCGCGCCGATTGCAGCGATTTCTACCTGGTGGGGCTGCTGGGCATGATGATGCGCTACGGCGATGACCCATCCTTCCCCAAGGAGTTGGAGTTCACACTGGCTGACTGTGTGATGAACTTCCGCTATTGGATGGACGAGCCTGGCGAAGACGCTATGTGCTTCTGGAGCGAGAACCACCAGATCTTGTTCCACACCTGTGAGATACTGGCCGGTCAACTCTACCCCGAACGCCTTTTCTCCAACGCCAACCAGACCGGCGCATGGCATCGCGCCAAGGGCGAACAACTGGCCCTGGCCTGGCTGCGGAAGCGTGCGGCGGGTGGTTTCCGCGAGTGGGACTCGAACACCTACTTTGAGGAAGATGTGTTGGCGCTGTCGCATCTGGCCGACCTGGCCGAGTCGGTCGAGGTGGCGGAGATGGCCGCGGTGGTGCTGGACAAACTGCTGTTCACGATGGCGATCAATTCATACCAGGGGGTGTTCGGGTCGACCCACGGGCGCACCTACACGCCTTATATCCGCGGCGGCCGGTTTGAGCCGACCGCAGGCATCAGCCGGATCGCCTGGGGGATGGGCGTCTTCAATGACCGTATCCTGGGCAGCGTGAGCCTGGCCTGCGCTCAACACTATGAGATGCCGGATATCATCGCCGCCATTGCGCTGGACCAGCCTGCGGAGATGTGGAACCGCGAGCGCCATGCGGGGGTGCTGGAGGAGGAAGTGGACTGTGCGACCGGAGAGTGGGAGGTCAACAAGGTGACCTATAAGACGCCGGACTATATGCTGGCGTCGGCGCAGTCCTATCTGCCGGGCGAGCCAGGCTATCAACAGCATATCTGGCAGGCGACGCTGGGGCCGGACGCGGTGGTCTTTGTGACGCACCCGGCCTGCTCTGCTGATGACAACTCGCACCGGCCCAACTTCTGGCATGGCAACGCCATCCTGCCGCGCGTGGCGCAGTGGAAGGACGTGCTGCTGGCGGTGTACCATCTTCCAGAGGATGACTGGATGGGCTTCACACACGCCTATTTCCCGATGGCCGCGTTTGATGAGGCGGTGGTGGAAGATGGCTGGGCACTGGCGCGCAAGGGGGACGGCTATCTGGCGTTGACCGCGGCGGGCGGGCTGGAGTTGATGACTCACGGGCGCACAGCCTACCGGGAGCTGCGTTCGCCAGGGCGCGACAATGTGTGGATCTGCCAGATGGGACGCGCCGAACTGGACGGCACCTTCGACGAGTTCAAGGCCAAGGTCAAGACGATGGGCCGTTTGTTCGAGGAGGATACCGTCCAGGTGTTGACGCTCCGCAACGAGATCGTGCGCTTTGGCTGGGAACAACCGTTCACCGTGAACGGGCATGAGCAGCCGTTGGCAGGGTTCAAGCACTATGAGAACCTCTACTGTGTGGCGGACCTGCCCGCCGAGGTGATGGAAATTCGCTACCAGGATACGGTGATGCGGTTGGTGTTTCAGGATCAGCAGGCGTAAACAGCAGACAGACTGTTCAATCGAGGACAAGATTCATAAGGAGGAGCATTGGACCTT
>CAZYQJ010000788.1:0-2702 GCA_964649925.1 uncultured Litorilinea sp. | reverse complement strand
CTGATCTCAGACCTGATCCTCATGTGGATCGACCCGCGCATCCGGTATGGCATGGAAGGGAGCAACTAATGGCCGAAGCGGTCGAAACCCTCTCACGGCAGACACAGCCCCCGCAGCGCAACCTGGAGAGCGAACGCGCCGCCGCCGACCGCATCTCTATGGCGACCCAGTGGCAGTTGATGTGGTGGCGTTTCCGCAAACATCGGCTCGCCATGGTCGCAGCGGTGGTCGTCGTGCTTTTCTCTTCGGTCGTGCTCTTTGCCGATTTCCTGGCCTACTCGTCCCCCAACACCTCCGATGCCCAACTTTCGCTGCTCTCGCCGCAGCCGATCCACTGGTTCGACGAAGGCCAATTCCGGCCCCACGTCTGGGGGCTGACCGGCAAACGCGACCCCAAAACCTTTAAGCGCGTCTATCAGCCCGACCCTGAAAATAAGAAGTACCTCACCCTCTTTGCCGAGGGCTATTCCTATAAATTGTTCGGCTTCATCCCCACCAACCGCCACCTGATCGGCGTCAAGGATGGCCGCGCCGAGGAGTCCATCTTCCTCTTGGGAACCGACCTGCAGGGGCGCGACCTGTTCTCGCGCCTGATGGTGGCAACGCGCACCTCGCTGACCATCGGCCTGGTGGGTGTGGCCCTCAGCCTCTTTCTCGGCATCTTGCTTGGCGGGCTGTCCGGTCTCTACGGCGGCATGATGGACGCCGGAATCCAGCGCATCATCGAGATCGTGCGCTCCATCCCCACCATCCCGCTCTGGATGGCGTTGGCCGCGGCCATGCCTTCCGAATGGCCGATCACACGCATCTATTTCTTTATCACGATCATTATCGCCTTGATCGGGTGGACGACCATGGCGCGCGTCGTGCGTGGGCGTTTTCTGGCCTTGCGCCAGGAAGATTTCGTCACCGCCGCTGACCTGGCCGGGGCCAGCCAAATGCGGATCATCTTCCGGCATATGGTCCCCTCGTTTCTCAGCCATATCATCGCCGCCACCACCCTGGCGCTGCCCGCCATGATCATCGCCGAGACATCGTTGAGTTTCCTGGGCTTGGGGCTGCGCGCCCCTGCCGTGAGTTGGGGCGTGCTGCTCCAACAGGCATCCAATGTCCAGGCCGTTGCCATCACACCCTGGCTGCTCTACCCAGCCATCCCCGTCATCGTCGCCGTACTTGCGTTCAACTTCTTGGGAGATGGTCTGCGCGATGCCGCCGACCCCTATGGATGATGCAGCAGCCACACGTCACCGATCAAACGGACTATTACGCCACCGTATGACAACCGCGACCCTTCCCACCCCACAGCCCATCCTGTCGGTTCGTGATTTGCGAACCTACTACTACCAGGACGAAGGCGTTGTGCGCGCCGTAGACGGCGCAAGCTTTGACGTCTACCCCGGCAAGACGCTTGGCATCGTCGGTGAAAGCGGCTGCGGCAAGAGCGTCACGGCCCGCTCGATCCTGCGCATCATCGAACAGAGCGGGCGCATCGAATCCGGCGAAGTCTGGCTGCGCCGTTCCAACGGCAACGGCCAGATAGACGAAATGGACCTGGCCAAGCTCGACGCCAATGGCCGCCTCATGCGCGACATCCGCGGCGGCGAGATCGCCCTGATCTTCCAGGAGCCGATGACCTCCTTTAGCGCCTATCACACGGTCGGCAACCAGATCGTTGAGGCCATCCGGCTGCACAGCGACCTGAGCAAGCAGGAAGCGCGCAACCGCGCCATCGAACTGCTGCGGATGGTCGGCATCCCCCGGCCCGAACGGCGCATCGACGAGTACTCGTTCCAACTCAGCGGCGGGCTGCGCCAGCGGGTGATGATCGCCATGGCGCTTTCCAGCGACCCCAAAGTCCTGATCGCCGACGAGCCGACCACCGCCCTCGACGTCACCACCCAAGCACAGATCTTGGATCTGCTGCGCCAGCTTCAAGCGGAAAAGGGGCTGGCGATCATCCTCATCACCCATGACATGGGCGTGATCGCCGAAATGGCCGACGACGTGGTGGTGATGTATCTGGGCCGCGTGGTCGAACGCGGGACAGTAGATGAGATTTTCCATGCGCCTAAGCACCCCTACACGCGCGCCTTGCTGCGGTCCATCCCTAGCATTCTCGCCAAACCGCGCACCAAACTTGCCACCATCACCGGTTCGATCCCGCATCCCTACAACCGCCCTGAAGGATGCCCGTTCCACACCCGCTGCCAGGAGTTCATCTCCGGCGTCTGCGATGTGCGCGAGCCGTCACTCCAGCCCGTCGATCAAGATCATCAGGTCAGTTGTTTTCTCTATGACGCGTGAGCTATGACAGACCAATCCAACGGCGCACCACTGTTAGAAGTCCAACATCTGAAAAAGTTCTTTCCCATTCGCAAGGGATTCTTGCGCGGCGTCGCGGGGCATGTGCGCGCAGTAGACGATGTGAGTTTCTCGATCTACAAAGGGGAAACGCTCTCGCTGGTGGGGGAAAGCGGCTGCGGCAAGACCACCACCTCGCGCTGTATCCTGCGCGCCCTGCACCCCACCGCGGGCGACATCCGCTTCCGGCCCAATGGCAGCCAGGCCGTCAACCTGACGCGCCTCTCCAAGCGCGAACTGCGCCCGCTGCGCCGTGATATGCAGATTATCTTCCAAGACCCTTACTCGTCGCTCAACCCGCGAATGACTATCTTCGACATCGTGGGGGAACCGCTGCTGTT
>CAZYQJ010000787.1:2450-2705 GCA_964649925.1 uncultured Litorilinea sp. | reverse complement strand
ATCAGCCAGTTGGTGGAACCCAAGCGGCGCAAGAAGAAACACTATCTGATCTCCGACACCATTGTCCTGGATCAAGAACGCTGCATCCTCTGCTGGCGCTGCATCCGCTATCTGGAAGAGTGGGAAGACAAGCCGCAACTCGGCCTCTACCAGCGCGGACGGGAGACCCTGGTCGACATCCAGCCCGGTCAGCCGGTGGATGCCAAGACCGGCGGCAACATCATCGACATCTGCCCGGTGGGTGCGCTCACCAGC
>CAZYQJ010000787.1:0-2440 GCA_964649925.1 uncultured Litorilinea sp. | reverse complement strand
CGCTTTGGCTATCGCCCCTGGGAAGTCACACGCACGCCCAGCGTCTGCAACCACTGCTCGGTGGGCTGCAACATGCGGCTCGACAGCCGCACCCACACGCTGCGCCGCATCGTGGGCCGCGAAAACATGGCGGTCAACGACCAGTGGCTGTGTGACAAAGGCCGCTTTGTCTACGGCTGGGTCAACAGCGAAGAACGGCTGTCCATGCCCCATATCCGCAAGGACGGCACGCTCACACCTGTTCCCTGGTCTGAGGCCATCTCCTATGTAGCCGACCGGCTCAATGAGATCAAGCAACGCAGCGGGGCTGACGCCATCGGCGGCATCGGCAGCGCCAAGTTGCCCAACGAAGCCAATTACCTCTTCCAGCGGTTCTTCCGCCAGATCGTCGGCACCAACAACATCGACCACCGCGACGGCGCAGAGGTCGCCGCGCTGCCCGGCGGCATGCCCGCCCTGGCCGATGTGATGAAGCCGCAGTACGGCCCCGATCCAAAGGTGGATACGGTGCTGATCTTTGGCGTGGACCCCAGTGAAGAATTGCCCATCCTCGACCTGCACCTCAAGCGCGCGGTGCGCCGTGGCGGGATGAAGCTAGTCATCGCCCACCCGCGCCGCATCGAACTCACCCGCTATGAAGGCCCCTATCTGGGCTATAAACCGGGCAGCGAAGTGACGCTGCTCAACGCGCTGACGCAGGCCGCGCTGGCCGGGGCGGATACCCCACCCCAGGGAGCGAATCAGGTCGCCAGCGTGAGTGACGACGATCTACGCGCCCAGTGCGGCGTGGAACCGGAGGCCGTGAAGGCCGCCGCAGCCGCCCTGGCACAAAGCGAAAATGCCCTCATCCTCTACGGGCCGATGGCGGCGCGCGGCGAGCAGGGCGAACAGGTGCGTGACGCCCTTAGCAATCTGGCCCTGGCGACAGGCCATGCCGAACGGCTGTCCTTTGTCGGGCTGGAAGCCAACAGCCACGGCGCACGCGATATGGGTGTGCTGCCCAACCAACTGCCTGGCTATGCCACGCTGGATGATGGTGCCGCGCGCACCCGTTTGGAAAGCGTCTGGGGAGCCCCACTGCCCACGACCGCGGGCAAGAGTTACAGACAAATGCTCGACCAGGCCGGAGACTCGATTAAGGCTCTCTACATCATGGGGGCCAACCCAGCCACCGAACATCCAGCCTGGGCGGATAACCTGGGCAAGTTGGACCTGCTGATCGTGCAGGATCTCTTTATGACCGAGACCGCAGCCAAGGCGGATGTCGTGCTGCCTGCGCTGGGCTGGGGGGAGGTGGACGGCACGTTTACCAATCTGGAACGGCGCGTGCAGCGCGCCCCGCGTGCCGTGTGCGACCCGCACAGCAAGGCTGCGCCCGACTGGATGATCCTGGATCACCTGGCCTACCGGATGGGCGTGAACTGGCCCTTCGCCGACGAACGCGCCATCACCAAGGAAATCAGCGAGACCGTGCCGATCTATGCCGGGCTGACCTGGGATGCGCTGGGCGACCAGGGGCTGCAGTACGATGCAAGTTCGGTGCGCCCGCAGCCAGCCTTCCGCACCGTGGAACAGTCCGCACAGGCCGCACCCGATGACCAGGCCCTGGCCTTAGTCACAGGGACGGTGCTGTATGATGGCGGGACGATGTTCCGGCTGACGCCGCAGATGCACGACATGGCCTTTGGCCCCGCTGCGCTGATCCATCCGGACGACGCGGCGCGGCTGGAGATTGCCGAAGGCGACGTGATGATCGTGCGCAGCCCACAGGGCGAACTGGCCCTACAGGCCAAGTTCCATCCCACAGTGCAACCGGGAACCGTCTGGATCCCTGAAGGCCTGGCCGATATGCCTGTGGGCGTTTTGACCGGCGGTGCAGCCGAGTCTGTGACGATCCAGGCCCAGCGCGCTGAAGCCGTCAGCGCACAGTCTTAAGACCACCGGGCGGTGGGGGATTCATCCCGCCGCCCCCTAGCAACATCAGGGACATCGTATGGACTGGCTAAATCTGATCGTCTTTCCGGTGCTTCGATCACTGGCATTGATCATCTTCTTGCTCACAGGCTTTGCCTATCTGACCTGGTACGAGCGCAAGTTGCTGGCCCGCTTTCATGTACGCTATGGCCCCAACCGGGCCGGGACCTATGGCCTGCTGCAACCGGTGGCCGACGCCGTGAAAGCGATCTTCAAAGAGGAGATCGTCCCCAACCATGTGGATCGCTGGGTCTATGTGATGGCCCCAGCCTTGGCGTTGGTCCCGGCGCTGGTGATCTGGGCTGTCATTCCCATTGCCAAGGGCGTGCCTGCCATGGCCGATGTCAATGTCGGCTTTCTCTGGATCCTAGCGATCGCCGGGATCGAGGGCTACGGCGTAATCCTGGCCGGGTGGAGCAGCAACAACAACTATTCGCTGCTGGGCGCGCTGCGTTCTTCGGCGCAG
>CAZYQJ010000786.1:0-2706 GCA_964649925.1 uncultured Litorilinea sp. | reverse complement strand
AAATGCACATCAGATAGCAGTTCGGTCAGATTCCCCTCGACGGGCACGCGCGGCGACCCCAACAGCACGACCTGTCCGAAGGTCGCGGTGGCCCGGTTTGCCTGCATCACCACCGCGCTATGGCCCACCGCATCCACGGTGATGTCCGCGCCCGCCCCGCCGGTCAACTCCATGATCTGGGCGTGGGCTTCGGCCTCGTTGCCGCCGACCGTATACTCGATGCCGCAACGCTGCGCCAAGTCACGCCGGTAATCCACCGGGTCTACACCGATCACCCGGCAGCCGCGTCCTTTGAACGCCTGGGCGGCCAGGTTGCCGACCATGCCCAGACCAAAGACTGCCACCCAAGGGTTGTCGCGAATCTCGCTCACCACCAGCACCGTAAAGGCGACCCCGGCCATGCGCGAAGCCGCCGCCAACACCGGGTCCATCCCATCAGGCACGGGCATGACCAGCCGCTTCTCGTTGAAGACCACGGTAGAGGCGTGCCCGGCATAGGTAAAGACACGATCCCCCACCTTGGCGCGCTTCACGTCCGGCCCCACAGCCTTCACAACGCCTACGTTTGCATACCCCGACTTCCACGGGTACGTGCACCACTGCCCAGGCAGGAATACCTTTGGCTCACGCCCCGTATAGTTCGCCAGTTCCGTCCCGGCGCTGATAAAGGTCGCTTCGGTTTCAATCAGCAGATCGCCCGGCCCAAGGTTATCTGGATCCAATGTCGCCTGTTGTAGTTCTACCTCGTTTTGGCCTGTGACGACCACCTGACGAATATTCATAACAGTCTCCTGCTGTCAATGTAGAAGTTGATGATGTAGATCGGAGATGAGTCCTCCCTATTGGAACCCACTCCCGCGTCTATCATACCCGAATTGCGCGCCAATCCCCCATATGCTATCATGCTGAAGTTTCACCACAAGCCCTGTCTCTGTGCTGGAGCCTGTCCATGCGCCTCTTCTGGGAGATCACGCGGTTATCCTTCCGCCGCCAGTTGACCTATCGCGCTGCTGCCTGGGCCGGACTCGCTACCAATCTCTTCTTTGGGCTGCTGCGCGCCGTCGTGATGATGGCGCTCTACGGCGCACGCGACCAGGTGGCAGGCATGACCCTCCAAGATGCCGTCACGTACACCGGCCTGACCCAAGCCGCCATTGCCTATCTCAGCCTCTTCGGCTGGTATGACGTGATGGATTCAGTTCACAGCGGCGAAGTTGCCACCGACTTGCTGCGCCCACTGAGCTATATACGCTTTTGGTTGGCAATGGATTTGGGCCGCGCCGCAGTCAACTTGCTGCTGCGCGGCGTCTCGATTGTCCTGATCTATGCGATCTTCGTGGATATCTCGCTGCCTGCGTCCTCCGTACAGTGGGCAGCGCTCGCCGCGGCGATTGTCTTCAGTTGGCTGGTCAGCTTTGGCTGGCGCTTTCTCGTTAACCTGGCCGCGTTTTGGACCCCCAATGCGCGCGGGGTGGGCCGCTTCGCCTTCGGCGTGCTCGCGGTGCTTTCCGGCTTCTACGTGCCGCTGCGCTTCTTCCCAGCGTGGCTACAGGCTGTGTGCCAGGCCACCCCATTCCCTGCCCTGGTCAACACGCCGGTGGAGATCTATCTCGGTCTGCTAAATGGCCGCGCGCTGGCCTTTGCCTTGATCCATCAAGCCGTCTGGGCTGTGGCACTGCTGGCCCTGTGCCATCTCATCTTGAGCCAGGGTGTGCGCCGCCTGGTCATTCAGGGCGGCTAACAGAATTGCCTATGTCTGCCATACCTCACTCGACGCGCCCCCCGCGCAATGTCCGCTTCAACCTCTCGATCTACCGGCGGCTGCTGGATGCCCAAATCCGCTCGCAGATGCAATACCGGGCAGCGTTCCTGCTCGATTTCACCGGAACCGCTGTGTCGATCAGCCTCTATTTTGTCTCGCTGGCGTTGATCATGGAACGTTTTGGCGACCTGGCGGGCTGGCGGCTGGGAGAGGTCGCCCTGCTCTTTGCCCTGGGCGAGACCAGTTTCGGCCTGATGGACATGCTCTTTAGCGGCTTTGACCCCGGCAGCTTTGGCCGCCGCATCCGCCGCGGCACCTTTGACCAACTCCTGCTGCGCCCCATCAATCTCACCGTGCAGGTACTGGGCGACGAGTTCCTGCTGCGCCGCCTGGGACGCATTGTCCAGGGTCTTGCCATCTTTGCCTTTGCCCTCAGCCTGGCTGACATCCATTGGACGCTGGGCAAGGTGATCTATCTCCCTTTTGTGGTCGCGGGGCAGGTCGCCTTTTTTGGCGGGCTGTTCATCACCGGGTCCACCATCACCTTCTGGACGGTCGAATCAATCGAAGTGGTCAACATCTTCACCTATGGCGGCAATGAACTGATCTCCTACCCCATGCACATTTATCCCGACTGGCTGCGCCGCTTCTTCACCTATGTGCTGCCCGCGGCCTTTCTCAACTACTACCCGGCTCTCTATCTCCTAGACCGGCCCGATCCCTTTGGACTGCCCTACGTCATGCGCTTTGCTGCGCCGGTGGCGGGTCTAATCGTGCTGGCGGCTGCGCTGCGCTTTTGGCGTTTTGGCATCCGCCACTATCAAAGCACAGGAACCTAACGCGATGATCCGTGTTGAGCACCTCCGCAAACACTTCACGGTCAGCCGCCGCCGTCGTGGTTTTTTGGGCGCGCTGCGCGGCCTCGTCTCTGCCGAACGCCGCGT
>CAZYQJ010000785.1:2165-2707 GCA_964649925.1 uncultured Litorilinea sp. | reverse complement strand
GGACGAAAACCGCGACGGCATCTATGAATGGATCAAGACCGACGCCGAGTTGAGCCACGGCAACTCCGGCGGGTTGGCGACCGACGGCATGGGCCGCTTTGTGGGGGTGCCCACGGCTGGCAACACCGACGACGTCGGCAAGATCGGCCTGGTTCGCACAGGCAACCTGGCGATTGGCTTTGTCAACAGCTACTTCCCTAGCCCCGTGGGCAACGGCGCACAGGTCACACGCGTCCAGTTTGCGGAGGCTGTCAACCGCCGCGGTCAGCCGATCAGCCCAGGCGTGCAGTTCGGCGCGGGGATCACCGATCTCTATGCGGTCTTTGACTACGTGGGGCTGGAAGACGGCAGAGCCATGACCTTTGTCTGGTATCTGGACGGGTTTGAGATCCTGCGCGATTCCTTTGCCTGGGATGGCGGCGAAAGCGGCAGCAGTTGGTCCAGCATCTACAACGACAACGGGCTGGACGAAGGCTTTACCGAGTTGGAGATCGTCTACGATGGCACGCCGCTCTATCGCGGCGGCGTCATGGTTGGGGAGG
>CAZYQJ010000785.1:771-2155 GCA_964649925.1 uncultured Litorilinea sp. | reverse complement strand
GCGCAGCGCGAGCCGTTCGCCGGCCAGTGCCCGCGCCGCCATCAGCGAGTTCACCTTTGCCGAAGACGTTGCCAATGACCAGCCCGTCAATACCGGCACGACCTTCTCCGGTGTGGACGTAATCTATGCGTTCTTTGACTTCTCCGGTATGTCCAACGGACTGACCTGGACGACTACCTGGTATCTGGACGGCCAGTTGATCCTGGAAGATGATTACATCTGGGATGCAGGCGAAGCAGGGACCAACTACGTCAGCCTGTCGCACCCGGATGGTCTACCGGAAGGGACGTACACGCTGGAGATTTCGATTGAAGGCGAACTGGCGCAGAGCGGCAGTGTCACCGTTCAGGCTGGAAACGTGCCGCCGCAGCCCAGCGAGATCGGCGTGATCGGCGTCGTGGTCGACCGCAACAACAGCCGCCAGACCATTTCCGGCGCGCTGATCGTCTTTCTCACGCCCGGCGTCACCGTGCAGGATTGGATCGATACGGACTTCGCCGACAACATGATTCATGCCATGGGGACCAGCAACCGCCGCGGCGAATTCCAACTCGACAACACCGTGGTTCCGGGTGAGTCCTACAGCATCGTCGCCGTCCACGACGATTATGAACCGGTCGCCGCGGATGACTTCCAAATCCCCCCAAACGCCACCGACCCCTTTGAGTTGGAAGTGACGATGGATCGCAGCTAGCCACGTCTTCACCGGGTGACCGGCGGTTATGCAACCTTTCTCCTTGTCCCCTTGCAGAATGCAGCGGGACAAGGGGGAACTCTCTATCTCTTGGCCCCTTGCGGAACGCAGCGGGACAAGGGGGAACAATAGACCGGTCACCTGGTGAACCCCTCTCAAGCCCTCTTGTGGGGCATTGACGTCTCGTCCGGCCTCCATCACCCCACACCCACCTCCCCGAACATGCCCGCGTCTCCGCAGTTTGCCGCGCCCCAACGCTATGGTATGATCCGGCGCAAACTCGGACAGACAGACGGAGAGACAGAGGGTATCCCATGCGATTTCCAAGACTCGGCAAATTGCTGCTGGCGCTATGGCTGTTGGTCGGCGGGCCGCGCCCGCTGGCCGCACAAGATCAGATGCCCGCCATCACCTGGCCTGAACTCACCCCGGTTCTCGTCGCCGATGGATTCGACCAGCCTGTCCATATCGCCGACCCCCACGACGGCAGCGGGCGGCTCTTTGTGGTCGAAAAGCAGGGAATGGTTCGTATCCTGCAAGATGGGCAACGGCTGGAGACCCCTTTTCTGGATATCAGCGATCAGGTCAACTCGTTCTGCAACGAGTGCGGGTTGTTGAGCATTGCCTTCCCCCCTGACTTTGCCGAGACCGGCTATTTCTATGTCTATTACAACGCCCTGCAAAACCTGG
>CAZYQJ010000785.1:0-761 GCA_964649925.1 uncultured Litorilinea sp. | reverse complement strand
CCCGACCTGCCCAACGATTACGACACCACCATTGCCCGCTTTCAGGTCTCCAACAACCCCAACCGGGCCAACCCGGCCAGCGAGACCCGCCTCCTGGTGCAGCACCAGCCTTATGTCAATCACAACGGCGGGCTGATCCTCTTCGGGCCAGAGGGATATCTCTATGCGGGGCTGGGGGACGGTGGCAGCGGGGGTGACCCGCACAACTACGCCCAGACCCCCAGTACGCTCTTGGGCAAGATGCTGCGCATTGAAGTGGGTGCGGGCGACACGTACACGGTACCCGCCGACAACCCGTTTGTAGACCAGCAGGGCTACCGCCCGGAGATCTGGGCGTTGGGGCTGCGTAACCCGTGGCGCTTCAGCTTCGACCGCGAGACCGGCGACCTCTGGATTGCCGACGTGGGGCAGGGCAAATTTGAGGAAGTCAACTTTCAACCGGCAGACAACACTGGCGGGCAGAACTACGGCTGGAGTTTGATGGAGGGCAAGCAGTGTTTCGAAGGGGCGAACTGCACCCCATCGCGCTTCACCCTGCCCATCTATGACTACCCCCACGCCCAGGGTGACCGCTCGGTTGTGGGCGGCTATGTCTACCACAGCGCCAACCCCGACCAGCCGCCGGTCTATCTCTTTGCCGACACCTACTCCGGACGGGTGCGCGGGCTGCAGCAGGTCGGCGCGACCTGGGAGGCAGCCATCCTCTTCGAGGTGGACTTTATGCCCGTGAGTTTTGGTGAAGATGCAGCAGGTCACGTCTA
>CAZYQJ010000784.1:0-2711 GCA_964649925.1 uncultured Litorilinea sp. | reverse complement strand
GTGGGGAGTAGGCAGTAGTGAGATAGGAAGATAGGGAGTAGGGGGTAGGGATGGCGCTGTGCGCCCGCTTCGTGAACAGAGGCAGGTAGCATCCACCCTGCTTCCGCCCCTACTGCCCACTGACAACTGCCTACTATGTTTCCATCCAATCCAAACCTTAGAGACGGAACCTGCCATGCAATTTGACCTGTTGATCAAAGGGGGCGAGGTGGTGAATCCGGGCGGGCAAAGCGGCCCGTTGGATGTCGCCATCAACCGCACGCGCATCGCGGCTGTGGATCGCAATATCCCGGCGGAGTCGGCGCGGCGCGTGATCGACGCGACCGGCCAGATCGTGACACCCGGCCTGGTGGACCTGCACACGCACGTCTATCACAGCGTGACCTACTGGGGCATCGAAGCCGACCCGGTAGCGGCGCGCAGCGGCGTGACGACCTGGCTCGACGTCGGGTCTGCCGGTGCATTTAACTTCAGAGGTTTCCGAGAGTTCATCGCCAAGCCTGCTGCGGCGCGCCTCTATGCGCTCCTCAACATCTCCTCCATCGGGCTGACAGCCAGCACATGGGAACTGTCCAACCTGGACTACTGTGATGTCGACCTGTGCTGCAAGTTGATCGATCTCAACCGTGACCTGGCCCTGGGCGTCAAGGCGCGTATTGACCGCAACACCACGCGCGGCTCCGGCCTGGAGCCGCTCAAGCTGGCGCGCCAAGCCGCCGACCGCTGCGAGCTGCCCTTGATGGTACATATCGGCTATGGCCCGCCCACCATCCAGGACGTGCTGGCCTATCTGCGCCCCGGCGACATCCTGACCAACTGCTTCACCGGCGGTGATATGCGGCTTATGGATGCGGACGGCAACCTGCTGGACGCTGCCAAACGCATCTGGGATCAGGGCGTGATCCTGGATATTGGGCACGGCGCGGGATCGTTTTCCTTTGACGTGGGCGAAGCCCTAATCGCCCAGGGTCACAAACCCGACGTCATCTCGTCTGACATCCACCAACTCAGCGTCAACGGGCCGCTCTTCGACCTGCCCACCTGTCTGAGCAAGTTCCTCGCCCTGGGCATGAGCGTGCCGGAGGTGATCCGCGCGGCCACCGTGCGGCCTGCTGAGGTGTTGGGGCTGCAGGATGAGATCGGCACGCTGCGCGTGGGCGCGCTGGCCGACGTGGCACTCTTTACGCTGGATCAGGGCGACTTCCCGCTCTATGACGTCTTTATGCAGCCGCGGACGGGCACACAACTGCTGCGCAACACGCTGACCCTGGTCAACGGGCGCGAACTGCCGCGCCTGCCCGACGGCCCGATGGCCCCTTGGATCGAGTTGAGTCAGGCGCAGCGCGACCTGATTGAACGCGGCCATACGCCCGATGCGCTGGCGCAGCGAGTGAAGGCCTAGCAGCCCGCATATTTGGATTCACCAACAAAAAACGGGCGAGACACCTGTGCGGCGTCTCGCCCGTTTTACACTGTGCTACAGCGCTTACTGCTTCTTCTCGTTGTTCACCGGCAGATCCACCGGGATCGGAGCCTGCTCGACCTTGGTGAAGGTGAGCTTGCTCTCGCCCTCGGCGTTCGGATCGTAGTCCACGATCACATGGTCGCCGGTGGCATACTCACCGCGCAGCAGCCGTTTGCTCAACTCGTTCTCGACACGGCGCTGCAGCAAGCGGCGCAGCGGTCGCGCCCCGTAGTTCGGGTCATAGCCGATCTCACCCAAGTGATGGGCGGCGGCCTCGGTCAACTCGACGGTGAAGCCCATCTCCTCCATCCGGTGACTGATATCGGCCATGAGCAGCATGACGATCTTGAAGATCTCTTCCTGGGTCAAGCTCTCAAAGACGATGATCTCGTCGATGCGGTTGAGGAACTCAGGCCGGAACAGCCGCTTGAGATGGCTGCTGTACTCGGTCTGTGTGTACTTGCTCTCGTCGAACTCCGGCGTGGCGAAGCCCAGCGGGCCGCGCTTCACCACCTCCGCGCCCACGTTGCTGGTCATGATGACCACCGTGTTGCGGAAGTCCACCGTGCGCCCCTGCCCGTCGGTCAGCCGCCCGTCGTCCCTGATCTGAAGCAGCGAGTTCCACACCTCAGGATGGGCCTTTTCCACCTCGTCAAAGAGGATGACCTGATATGGTCGGCGGCGCACCTGTTCGGTCAACTGGCCGCCCTGGTCATAGCCCACATAGCCCGGAGGCGCACCAAACAGACGGCTCACGGTATGCGGCTCGCGGTACTCGCTCATGTCGATCCGCAGCAGCGCGTCGTCGTCGTCGAACATAAAGCCAGCCAAGGCCTTCGCCAGTTCCGTCTTGCCCACGCCCGTGGGACCCAAGAATAAGAACGTGCCGATAGGACGGCGCGGGTCTTTCAAACCGCTGCGCGCCCGGCGAATGGCATCGCTGACCGCTTCGACGGCGCGATCCTGGCCCACAATGCGCTGGCGCAGCGCGTCCTCCATGTGCAGCAGCTTCTCCGACTCGGTCTGCAACATGCTGCTGACCGGGATGCCGGTCCACGCGCTCACCACGTCGGCAATGTCCTCGGCGTCGACCACCTCGTCCAGCCCGGTCTCGGCGCGCCACTTTTCGACCTCAGCGTTGTACTGGTCTTCCAACCGCACACGTTCGGTCTTTACCCGAGCGGCAGTCTCATAGTTGCGCGAAGCCCAGGCTTCTTCTTCATCGGCAATCAACTGCTCCAGCTGG
>CAZYQJ010000783.1:0-2716 GCA_964649925.1 uncultured Litorilinea sp. | reverse complement strand
CATGCGGTCAATCATCGGCACAAGCCCCACCGTACTCAAGGTGATATTGCGCGCCCCCAGCCCAAATGCATCGGGCGACGTCAGGCGGCGCAGCGCCGCCCACACGTTCTTGTAATTATGCATGGGTTCGCCCATCCCCATCAGCACGATGTTGGTTACCGTGGTAGGCCGTTCCACATCCGTCTGGGGCAGGGCTTCCGGGTCAGCCAGGTAACGGGCGAAGGCCAGCACCTGCGCCACAATCTCACCCGCCGACAGGTTGCGCGCCAGCCCGCCTTGGGCGGTGGCGCAGAAGGTACAGCCCATGGCGCAGCCTGCCTGGCTGCTGATACAGAGCGTGCGCCGCCGCTCGTAGAGCATCAACACCGCTTCGATGGTCTGCCCATCGCGCAGTTGAAAAAGCACCTTGAGCGTATCGCCTGCTGCCGACACCACCTGCGCCACAGGGGTGAGCAGCCGCAGCGTCGCCTTCTCCGCCAGCGTGCGGCGCAACGCCTGGGGCAGATCGGTCATCTGCTCAAAGTCGTCTGCATAGCGGCGATAGATCCAATCCCAGACCTGCCGGGCGCGGTAGGCGGGCTGGCCCAGGTCTTTGATGAACTCGGTCAGTTCGTCTTGCGATAGGTCCAACAGCGCGGTTTTTGTCTCAGTATCAGACGGCTGTTCCTGCAAAATTATGTTCATATGAAAATTGTAGCGCAGGGCAGGGGCCGGGTCAAAGATTAGCGGGTCATGCGGCAGCCAACCGCGATCAATCCCCCTGCGTCGGGCGAGGTTGAGGGGTAATGTGGGCGATCAATTCCTGGATCTGCCTGGCCTGATTCCATGCGGCTTCTGCCTGCTGCTCATACTCTGCGCGCATGCTCGGCAGCGATGTGCGCTCGGCCAGCCGTTGATTGAGTACCGCCCGTTCCTTGAGCGCGCTCATGGCTGCCCACAATGCATACTCCACCCGTTCTGAATAGGCGACGTCCAAACTCTTAAGACCAAAGACGTGGCCGGTATGGCAGCGATATTGCGTTAACTCGCCCTGCTGGGTTAGGCTCAACGCGCCGCCACATTCGGGGCAAATTAACACATCCGGCTCCGTCGACAGCGGATCGCTCTCCATGGCATGCTCACCTTTCGCGGGCGTCTCCTGATTCGCATTACCGCTTGACTCAGTATATGCATCACCCAGCAAACGAGCGGTTGCCGACTTCCCCTGTGCCATACGTACGTCGTGGCGCGCCCAGTCGACCAGCGCTTCGGCGATCTCCGCCACGGGCGCTACCCGGTCGATCCCTTCCACCTGATCCAGCGTACTCAGCGCCATCTCCGGATACGGTGCATCGGCTGGGTCTTGAACGATTGTGCGCCCCCCGCGCAGCTTGATCGCCAGCATCCCGGCGGCCCCATCGTCTTTGGTGCCGCTCAAAATAACGCCGATGGTGCGCGCGGCGCTGCGGAACAGCGGATCGATGGCCGGGCGGTGCAGGTTCTCACGCGCGCCGTGGTCCAGCAGAATGGTGCCTGGCGGGGAGAGGAGCAGGTGATAGTCGGGCGGGGCTACATAGATATGACCCGGCTCCACCATCTGTCCATGGTAGGGATGGCTCGCCGGAAGCAGACTCACCGTCTGCCGGTAGAGATGCTGCACCACAAAGATCGCAGCCGGGAGATCGGCAGGCAGACGGTTCACGAGACGGCGCAGTACCTCCAGCCCGCCCGCCGACGCGCCGATCACAACCACCTGGTAATTGTTTTTTGTTGATTCGGGCATGGGATCCAACTCGTTCCCCCTTGGGTAAGGGCCAACGCCGCTGCATGGCACACGGGCCTGTCATGCCCCAGATCATACCCACTACGATTCGAAATCACTGTGACGCCGCTTGCAGGATGCCAGCGCGCTAGGAGTCGGTTGCGCCAAGGGGAAACCGCAGCGTCACGGTGCAGCCTTCTCCCGGCGCGGATTCCACCTCAAACTGTCCCCCATGCCAGTTCACGCGGTCGCGCACATACGCCAGCCCATACCCCTTCTCCCCATCCAGGATACGCTCCGGTTCGTGCGCCGGGTCAAACCCCTTTCCGGCGTCGATCACCGTCACCTGCAACTCACCGGCCTCTTGGGTCACTAGGATACGGGCGCGGTTTACCTCGGCATGTTTGACGACGTTAAAGAGCAACTCGCGCACACTTTGGTAGAGCAGCAGCGCCATCACCCTATCGACGATGGTCGGTTCCGCGTGCGCCTCAATCGTCACGACCAGCCCATACAGATGATACATCCGCTGCGCCAACCAGTCGAGTGATTCTGCCAGGTCGGGGTGTTCCAAGACCGGCGGGCTGAGGTCAAGCGTCAACTGCCGGATGACGCGCAAAGCGTCAGAGGTAATCGTATCCAGATGCGTCAGCGCCGTCACTACCTCCGGCCCAGCGGCGCTGTTCAGTTCGTCTTGTACCACCTTGAGATACATCTTGACGCTGTAGATCAACTGCTGTAGCTCATCATGCAGCACGCGCGCCATTCGCTGCTGGGCCTGCTGTTCAGCCGAAAGCAGTTGAGACGCCAACTGCTGCACTTCCTGCGTGCGCGCCAGCACGCGCGCCTCCAGCGTTTCGTTGAGCGCCTGCAGGGCTTCTTGCGCCAGTTTGCGCTGGGTGATGTCGGTGATCGACAGCAAGATCAGTTGATCATGCGGCAGTTGCCTGCCGTTGAGCAGCATCGTGCGCCGCC
>CAZYQJ010000782.1:0-2718 GCA_964649925.1 uncultured Litorilinea sp. | reverse complement strand
GCGACGGCCAGCAGCACATAGCCCAGGACGATGCCCACCAGCCGCATCACCACGCCCACCCAACTGAGCACCTCCGCCACCAGGCCCGGCGTGATAAACATGCCCAGGAACAGGCCGATCCCCACCATCCCCAGGATGACAATCGCCACGCTCAAAAGCCAGTAGCGGTTGAGACGCACCTGCGCGCCTTTTTGTGACCCCCAGCGGCCCACGGCGCGCGCAAGTTGGAGGCTGGACAGCGCCAGCGCCGACAGCCCGGCGATGAAAAAGCCAAGCACCCAGCGTTCCGCATGAGGCGGCAGCCCCGCAGGGTCATAGTGACCGGCGATGAGCAGCAGCGCCAGGGCCAGGGTTCCGGTGATGAATGCACCCCACACCGCATCGCGCAGCAGGGGGCGTTGGCCGTCCAGCACGCCGCGCACCCACACGCCCGCCGCAGCCAGCAGGATCAGAAATGATGGCGGCACTTCAAACTGCCAGTTGCTCAACGAATGGGCCAGCATGCGCACCCAGCGCAGGTCCCACAATGGATACTCGGCGGACGCTACCTGCCACCACAACAGCCCCATTAACGCCAACAGCCCCACGCCGCCGACCCAGGCGCGCGCCTGCGCCAACGTTCCGGTCTTTTGGAGGGCCAGGCGCGTCACCGCTGCGCTCAACACAAAGAGGGCCAGCAGCGTCCAGACGGGCAGCAGTGGGCGCGAGGAGGAAGGGGCCAGCCAGTGACGTACCATCTCCAGCCAGGGCCACAGCCAGCAGACGCGCAGCAGGATGACCAGCAGCGGAATCAGCCCATCATTTAACCAGTGCCAGCGAGGCAAGGTCATGCCATTCCTCCCGTCCGCCGATATGGTAATGCAGCACGCCGCGTATACGCAGGTCGGGCTTTTCCTCGCCCAGCGTCACCACCACGACGCCAAACTCGCGGCCGCGCAGATCGATTAGGGTGCGGCGCAGGGCATCACTGAGGGTAGCGGTCACCACGACAAGGGTCGCGCCGCCAGGCAGGTGCGGAGCCTCGGCGCGCAGTACATGTTCGATAGGCCAACGCCCATAGGTGATGACACGCGCCAATGCCTCCAGGATGGCCGCAGGTTGATCGGGGTGGCTGCGCGGCCGGATGCGGATGCGCCGCGCCGTAGATTGGGCGACTGAGTTGACGTACAGCCCCACGGCATGGCTGTGCTCCCAGGCCCAGCGCGCCAGCGAGGCCGCGGCGGTGATGGCGTATTCCTGCAGGTCGGCGTCAATGCCTTCGTAGATGTGCAGGCGCGTGTTGATGTTGAGAAAGATCACAACCGGGCGGCTGGCCGACGGGTCAAAGACCTTGGTCTGGAGCGATTGCCGGTGAGCGGTCGCCTTCCAGTGGACGTGGCGAAAGCTGTCGCCCGGCACATAGCCGCGCACGCCGACCGGGCGCAGCGGGTCTTCGACGACGCGGCGTGGGGTCTGATGTTCGCCAAAGGGTCGGCGTGCGGGCAAACCGAGGACGGTGAGCGGCACGACCTTGGGGTAGACCACCAGTTGGTCGCTGATGTCGAGTTCCTCGCGCTTGATCACAAAGCCGAAGATGTCGCCGGAGATGAGTTCGACCGGGCCAAAGCGGTAGACGCCGCGCAGCGTGGCGCGGATGCGGTAGCGCCGCGTCACTTTTTCATACCAGCGCACCGAAAGCCGGTTCTCCAGACGAACGCGGTTGGGCCGGTGGCTGGGCACAAGCTGGGCGGAAGGGACTTCGAGCGCAGCGGGCATTTCGTCGTTGGCGTGCAGCCAGGCGAGCGGCAGCGGCTTGGCGTTGATCACCTGAATGTACAGGTCGGTCTCTTCCCCGGCAAAGAGCCGTTTGCTGCCGAGTTGGCGGTGATAGCTGACCTGCGAGAGGCAGACGCGCGCCCAGAGTTGGGAGACAGCCCCGGTCAACGCCAGGAAGAGGCTCAGGAGAAAGAGCAGTTCGTTGCGCATCCACGCGCCGAGCAGGGCCAGGCTCCCGGCGACGACCCACCAAAACCAGTTCATGGCCGGGCCGCTCCCGCCGGAAACAAAGTGTCCGGCACCTTGGATGCCTTAGGCCGCCACATGCGCGCTCCAGGATTCTTCGACCGGAACCGGTGTCTGTTCGAGCAGGGTTTGGAGGGCTTCAGCGGTGGTGCGCCCGTGCAGGTGGGCGTCGGAGTGCAGGATCAGCCGATGGGCCAGTACCGGCTCTACAAGCGCCTGGATGTCATCTGGGATCACATAGGTGCGCCCGCGGATGGCCGCCAGGGCCTGGCTGGTGCGGTAGAGGGCCAGCGTGCCGCGCGGGCTGACCCCCAGCCCGATCTCCGTCGCTACGCGCGACCCGCGCACCAGGTCGAGCAAATAATCTTCCAGTGCTGGATGGACGTAGATATCTTGGCACAAGGCACGGGCGGCGCGGATGTCCTCGGCAGAGACGACCGGGGTCACTTCTTCCAGCGGGCGGCGCGCCCGATAGCGGTGCAGGATTTCGCGCTCCTCTTCCCGTTCCGGGTAGCCCAACGACAGGCGCATGATGAAGCGGTCTACCTGCGCTTCGGGCAGCGGGAACGTGCCCTCCAGTTCAATCGGGTTTTGGGTTGCCAACACCATAAACGGGTAGGGCAGGGGGTAGGTATGGCCGTCCACAGTGACCTGGCGTTCTTCCATGGCCTCTAGCAGGGCGGCTTGGGTGCGCGGCCCGGCGCGGTTGATCTCGTC
>CAZYQJ010000781.1:1595-2722 GCA_964649925.1 uncultured Litorilinea sp. | reverse complement strand
GCGCGGCAATCGGCTCGGCGCGCGTGGCCTTGCCGCGGCTGGCGCGCACCTTGCGAATGGGCACAACGGGCGACGGACGCTTGTCCTGGCGGTACAGGTCACGCGCCGCGGTTTTGATCACATGCTCCACCATGTCGCCACCCTGGTTGGTTTCCACGACGATACGGTTCGCCTCATGCCGGTCGTAGGCGTGCACTGCTACCTCACCCCAGCGCGCCGGGGTATCGCGCAGGGACACGTCTTGTAGCACGTAGCCATGCCCGTCTGCGCCCAGCCCGGCCACGATAATGCCGGTTTCGGCGGATTCCTCGCCCGAAGTGGCCGCCGGGTCTATGCCCACGACGATGCGCGTCAGGTCGGGCGCATGGCGCACGCGGTATTCATCCAGCGTAGCCCGCGTCCACAGCGCGCCGGGCACGTCGTCCAGCAGTTCGGCGTTGAGTTCCTGTCGCCCCAGCCGCGTGCCCTCGTACTCGCGGATGATTTCCTCGAAAAAGGCCGGGGCCAGGTTCGCCTGGTTTTCGTAGGTCGTGCCGCGCGTGGTTACAGTGGACGGGTTCGCCAGTAAATTCCGGATCAGCGGCACAGGGCGCGGCGTGGTGGCAATCGCCACGCGCGGGTCTTGGCCCAGGCGCAGGCCAAACATGAGCATGGCCCACGCCTCTGGATAGCGCCATGCCGCCAATTCATCGGCAATTGCCCAGTGATGCTGTGGGCCGCGTAGCCGGTCAGGTTCGTCGGCGCTGAACAGCGTGGCGCGGCTGCCATTGGGCCAGGTCAAGCGCCGCTTGGACGGTTCGTAGCGCGGGCGGTCGGCGTCGGTCGATGTTGCCAGAAAGCCGCTTTCGCCCTCCACCAGCACGTCACGCGTATCGGCGGATGTGGCAGCCACCAGCGCGCCAAACGAGCCAGGCATCAACCGCGCCTGCTGCTTGGCCCATTCCACGATGGTGCGCGTTTTGCCCCACCCGCGCCCGGCCAGGATCAGCCAAAAACGCCAGTCGCCTTCTGGCGGGCGTTGGCTGGGGCGTGCATGCGTTTCGAACCAGGTCGGCTCGTGCGCCGCGCGCTTGCGCTTATTCAGTTGCGCCAGGTCTACCCGGTCCGCCACCGGCCACAGATGCGTC
>CAZYQJ010000781.1:0-1585 GCA_964649925.1 uncultured Litorilinea sp. | reverse complement strand
CACTGAGGGCGGCGGCGAGCTGGGCAAGGTCCAGTTTGATACCATCAGTCTCGCTCTGCGCGTATTTCAGCCAGTCCAGCAGGTCCTTCTGCGTCCAAAATTGAATTTGCCGTACCATGCGCTTGGCAATGCGAAGCCGTTCGGCTTTAGCGGCAATGCCAGTCATCAGCGTCAGCCGGTCCACCTCCTCGGAAAATTCGGCCACTTGCAGCCAGCGGCGGATGGTGCGCTCAGTAACCCCGGCCTTGTCCGCCGCCTCTCTCTGCGTTTCGCCGTTTGCCAGGGCAATCGCGGCGGCTGTTGCGCTCTCGGACCATTTAAAAGCGGACATCATTCGGACGCCTACACCACTCCCAGCACTGCGAACACCGTTTCCGGGTCCACCCTGCCGCGCGTATGTCCCCATGCCGCCTGGCCGTAGGCGTGCAGCCCCGTGCCCAGGCGCACCTCAAAGTGCAGGTGCGGCCCGGTGCTGTTGCCCGTGCTGCCCATGTCGCCGATGCGCTGCCCAGCGCGCACCGCCTGGCCCTGCGTCACTAGGGCTTTGTCCAAATGGGCATAGAAACTGTGGAAACCTAATGCCTCATGCCAGATCCTGATGTACTTGCCATAGTCAAGATCGGTGTCCACCCAGGCCACCACGCCGTCAGCCGCAGCGCATACCGGCGTACCCAGCGGCGCGGCGATGTCCAGCCCGTTGTGGCCGTGACTGCCAAAGGCGGGCAGATAATAATCAACGCGCTCGCCAAACCGCTGCGTCGTGACGCCCTTGGCAGGCCAGACAAACTTCGCACGCTTCGGCTGTTCCAACTCGCTGTCTGACGACCACGGATCGCCGATGACCTTGGGCGGGCCGTCCGGCGGCTTGCTGACGATGGGGACATATACGTTAGCTGGCTTGCCGCTGGGCCGCGTCTCGGCGCGCAGTTCGGCGGCCAGCGCCACGAACTCCGCCAGCGCCGGTTCGATGTAGAACGACTCCCACGTCCCCGCACCGTCCAGCGTGAACGGCGTGGCGCAGCGGAAGCGCTTGTCCAGCATCGCCCGGCGAATGTAGCGCCCTACCTGCCCCGCATACTCGGCGGGCGTCATGTGGCCGATCCAGCCGCGGTTGCCGTTGGGCGGGTCGGCGGTGATCTGCTGGTCTACGCCACACTCCAACACGTCGATGTCACAGTCAACTTCGTAGTGGAAGAATCTACAGGTATGCCAGTCCCACCAGCCCTCCGGCCCTGTCTCGGCGCGCCAGTATTCGTGAACCGCCAGGGCGTTGTGGCCGCGGGTCCGTTCCAGCAACACCCTGGTGCGAGGAAACCATTTGAAGGTGGGGTATGCGCCGGGCCGCTCGTTGGCAGGCTGCCCGCTGCTAAAACCGCCTAGCTCGGCCCCGTAGCCTCTGACATTGCACTCCAGGCCAAATGTCTCCATGTAGGCATCCAGCAGCGGTGTGCGCCGGTTCATCATGTCCAGCCATGCCTGATAGTTGCTGCCGTCCTTCTTGCGCTCGAATTCCTCAGTGACCGGCTCGTTGACGCCCAGCAATTTCACCTGGCTGCGGTCCGGCATGGGCAGGCCGCGCTCGCGC
>CAZYQJ010000780.1:0-2723 GCA_964649925.1 uncultured Litorilinea sp. | reverse complement strand
AGAAGATGCGCGCCGTCTCGCCCACTTTGACCTTCATGGCCCCACGCCGTTCAGGCGTCAAGGCATGTTTTTCACCGTTGAGCAGCACGTAGGTTGGATCTTCACGAAGCATCGCCTGAAAGTCGAAATTGTGGTGGCCTTGGGTCCCCGCTGCTTGGTCTGTGTAGATTTCGTGCTGGCCCAAATAGAACTCATGATCCACCGGCGGCAGCCCTTCTGGCGGCTCCACCACGATCATGCCAAACATGCCAGTGCTAATATGGTAATCAAGGATCGGCACGGCACAGTGATAGATGAACGCGCCGGGGTACATGGCCTGAAAGACCATGCCATTGGCCTGGCCCGCTACGACGTAGGTGGCCTCGCCGCCGCCTTCTGTACCGTAGACGGCGTGAAAATCGAGGTTGTGGGGCATGAGGTTGTCAGGCGCGTTCTTGAGGGTGAACTCGACGGTATCACCCTGCCGCACCCGGATCATGGGACCAGGGATCTGGCCGCCAATCGTCATATAGTTGAAGGTTACACCTGGTTCGATCTCCGCGACGACTTCCACAACGTCAAGCGTGACTTGGTGGCGTCTTGGTTCGGTCCAGTCTACCGGGCCGGGCAGCGCCGTAGGATCGGCCGCCACCTGGCTGGCTCCCACTGGTTTGGCCGGAGAGGGAGGCGATATGGACGCAGCACCGGCGTCGCTAGACGGTGTTTCGTCCACGGTGATGGCCGCTGCCCCCGAACCCCTGCCGATTGCATAGGCTCCCGCTACCGTTCCCCCGACCGTGAGAAGGCCGGCTGCGCGTAATAGGTTGCGACGTGTGACTCTGGCTGCTGCCGGCGATCCTGCCAGAGTCTCTTCTGCGATCTGCGAGTGCACGTTCATTTTTCCTTCTTTGATCCAGACTTGCCTACTCCGTTAGCGCATCCTCCGGGCACGGCACTGACTGGCTGCAGCCCGGCGCTATTCTGTCCATCTCAATCTAGCGGAGTGCAAGTCGGGATACCGGGACAAAAGTCCCAAAACGCAGAGACTTATCCATTTTGACTCTGCGGTCCCGGTCAGTTTTCGGGAAAAGCTGTGCTGGCTTGGGGCGGCTTGGCGCTGAACAGATCGGGCGAGTGGCGCACATTCCAACTGCCGGATTTGACGGCCAGCAGTTACTTCTTGAGGTCGTTGAGCCGCGGGTCATAGAAGGTGCCACGCCCGTGCATCTGCGTGATGGCCACACAGGCATTCCAGTAGGATACCGACCCCCAACCGTTCCAGGTGTGGAGGTTGACGCGGGCCAGCCCAAAGGCCGGTAGAATCAAGGCCGTGGCGGGTTTGCCGTCGGGGCCAAAGACCTTGCCATCCTGGTTGAGTTGGGCGCAAGCGCCTAAAGCCATTGTGGCCCTGGCCGACTGGGAAAACAAATCATTTGACAACGACTTGATCTGCCGCCGCGGTATACCCGACAAGCACTGGCGATGAGGCGAGGGCGGCGGAAGGTAGCGATGCCAAAGAGCACGCCGCCTAGCATGTACCCTACAAACCCAGTCAGCGCATACACCGTGGTCAAGACCTACAGGGAGCAGGTGCCCACGAAGGAGGTGGAGGACCGTCGGCCACGGCCTGCTTTCCGGCGGCGAACTCCTGCGCCAGGTCATCTGCCATCAGCCGGTGTGCTGAGTCATCGCAATTTGATCTGCGACTTTTTTAGCGTTGCACCTCTCATTCGACTTACCAGCTATAGGTCAATGGCAGGATAGTTTACGCTGCCCATGCGTATGATTGATCAACAAGGGTGGCTGGGGGGCGGCTAGGGGGCAGAGACAGTTTTAGCCACCACTTGCTGCACTTCATCCGTTTCTGGTGTCACAAAGGTGTGCTAACGACGCAAATCATGGCCAATTTTGACGAATATATTCCAAAGTATTCTGTTCTAATTGCCAATTTGTACTGTCGTTCCTGCTAGGGAAATAATAAGCATGCGCTTAACTCCCAACGTTCTAAACTCAATCAGTCATGTGGCAAAGTGCACTTCGGCAAGCGTGCGATAGGCCAGGCTCTGATGGAGCCCCTCGTGATTGTAGAAGCGAAAGTAGTCGGCTAATCCGGCATCCAGTTGTGGAACGGTGACGTACTCCTTGAGGTAGATGTCCTCATACTTGACGCTGCGCCAGAGCCGTTCGACGAAGATGTTGTCCAGTGCTCGGCCACGCCCGTCCATGCTGATGCGGATGTCGGCGCGTTCGAGACAACTCATGAACTCGTCTGCTGTAAACTGCACGCCCTGGTCGGTGTTGAAGATGGCCGGCTGTGCCGTAGACAGCGCCTGCTGTAGAGCAGCAAGACAGAAGGAGCCGTCAAGCGTGTTCGAGAGCTGCCAGGCCAGCACATAGCGGCTGAACCAGTCCAGGACGGCCACCAGATACATGAAGCCTTGGCGCATGGGCACGTAGGTGATATCGGCACACCAGACAAAGTTAGGCCGCGTGATGACAAGCCCACGCAACAGATACGGATATTTCTTGTGCTTTTTATCTGCGTTGCTGGTCTTCGGCTTGGGATTGATCGCCTGCAAGCCCCTTCGCAGCTTCAGCCGCTTCCTGCATGATCTGGGACTCGTTGCGGAGAACGTATTCTTGCCCGTTACAATAAAGCACGAGTCCGTATCACAGCCGCGGCGAGCGCTTCGGGCATGCATCACCTGCGAGGAGCCCGTGTTACGAGCTATCAGATGCGGAGC